>JAAYFV010000037.1 GCA_012728075.1 Tissierellia bacterium | reverse complement strand
TCCTCTGGTGCTTTGTCTATTATTGCCACCATTAAAGAAGAATGGTTTTACGCCTCCACTTATATGGGAGAAGCTTATATAGGCTCCAAATGTAGATTAAAGGATGAACAATTAGAACTAGAACAATTAAATCTACCTTATAATCTATTCAAAAAAATAATGAATACCTATGAAAGGTTGGTGAGTATTATATGAAAGATTTTTTCCTAGTATTGCCGGAAAAGCCATCTCCCTTTTTAGAGGATATGATAAATGCTACCTTAAGTACAACCAATTTTCAGATTATAGATAATGCTGAAAATTTACCTAATTTAAAATCAAGTAAAATCCTATTTGCTGTAGAACTTCCCATAACAGGTATTAGCAATAATCTTAATAACATATTTATAGAACTATTTAATAGAGGTAAAAATTCATTATCCGGTGCAGAGGCCATAGTACTAATCCATAGCAATTACCAGCTGTTTACTAAAACCACAGCCCAATCAATTATATTCTATGCAAATTTATTAGGGTGTCGATTTATAGGAAGACCAATGGTTGAAGCTACTGGCAATTTAAATAATTTTATCCCATTAAAAAAAGTATATAATATGCCTTTAGATAAAATATGTCTCCATCTATGTAAAGATCTTGGAGAAAGGTTTAATAAAGATAATATAAAAAAGGTTGAAAATCCCAATATATTAGGCATTCACTCAAGTGATAGAAAAACCTCAAATACATTAACCCTTTGGGATATGGTCAAAGTAAATCTTAAAGGAAATATAAAGGAAATTAATATAGGTAATGGAAAAATACTAGACTGTATAGGCTGTCCTTATAAAACCTGTAAACATTATGGCATGCAGAGTAAATGTTTCTATGGAGGAATAGTAGTAGAACAGGTTTATCCAGCAATATTAGAATCAGATGCCCTATTGTTTATATGTCCTAATTATAATGATATGATCTCAGCAAATATTATTGCTCTTATTAATAGATTAACTGCCCTCTTTAGAAAAACTAAATTCTACGATAAAACTCTATTTTCCATAATAGTATCTGGACATTCTGGAGGAGATGCTTTAGCTAAACAACTCATCAGTAGTTTAAATATAAATAAAACCTTTAGATTACCACCCTATTTTTCATTAATGGCAGTAGCAAATGATAAAGGGACCATAAGAAAAGTTCCAGATATTGAAAAAAAAGCCTATGAATTTTCAAGAAATATTAATGAAGAGATCAAAAAATAAACAGTAGGGGATTAGATCCCCTTAAATTTAAATTTTATCTAATGCTAATATATTTCCATTTGTCAGTTTTAAACCTTAAAGTTATTAAAGCCCATCTAACAAGCTGATCACAAAACATAGCATACCAGGCTCCTATTAGCCCCAATTCTAATATATTTATAAAAAAGTGTGCTAAAGCTACTCTTACAACCAATACACTAAAAAATATAGCCACTAAAGTCCAAACAGTGTCTCCTGCACCTCTCAATCCTCCAGATATTACAAGTTGAGATGATTGGAAAGGTTGCATTATAGCTATTATCTTTAGTATCTTTGCTGCTTGATTTATTACTACTGGATCTTTAGTATATAAACTAGCTACAGCAGACCCAAAAAAGAAAAATAAAATCCCAATAGCTACGGCTATTATGGTTCCAATTTTTCTACTAGTTTTAATATACTCTTCTGCTTTATCTGAATCATCTGCACCTAAACTCCTACCTACTAGAGAAGAAGCTGCTATTCCAAAAGCTTGTCCAGGAGTAAAAGTAAGACCAGATATATTTAAACATATCTGATGGGTAGCATAAGCTACTGTACCTAAAGAAGAAACAATTCGAACAAATATTAAAATCCCAGCTCTAAATGCTATTTGCTCTAAAGACGCCGGTATTCCAATTTTTACTAAATTATAAATTATATCCTTATTAAATCTAAATTTATTCTTCAAATTTATCTGTATTATAGTATCTTTTTTAAATATATATCTTAATAACATTAATGTTGCTACAAATTGAGAAAAGGTTGTAGATATTGCTGCACCAGTTACTCCTAGTCTCGGAAAGCCAAATAATCCATATATAAGTAAAGCATTACCAATTACATTTAATGTGTTTACCTTTAAATTTATATTCATAGGGGTTTTAGTATCTCCTGCTCCTCTTAATACCGCATAAATAGAAAAATTAAAAGCTTGAAATATAATACCTACCACTATAATTTTAAAATAATTTCTACCATACATCAATGTATCTTCATGGGCACCTATAAATTTCATTATTTGATCTGTATATTTTAATCCCAATATAAAAATAGGTAATACTAACAAAACTTGTGTTAATAAAACTACATGTCTAACTACTGATTCTATTCTATCTTCTTTTTTAGCACCTACATAACGTGCAACCATAGCTGTTGCTCCTACGTTTAAAGACTGAACTAATGATAATGCTATAAACACAAGTTGATTGGTAATTCCTACAGCTGCAATAGATGCTGCAGCTTCAGTTGGATCATCAATCCTTCCTAACATCATCATATCTACCATTCCAAATAAAGTCCCCAAAAAAACTTCTATTAAAACAGGCCCTGCTGTTTTAAGTACCTTATCACGAATTGCTTTTTTATCACAAGTCTCATCCATAATAACCACCTCTTGTAAATAATTTCGATACCCTAAATATTATAGCACAAATATGGTATAAATCAAATATAATACTCCTATTTTACTTATATATTAAATCAATGATAATATTTATGATCTATTGTTTAAAATTAAGAAGAGATTACAAACTATAGTTTGTAATCTCTTCTATCCCATGCTAAAAAGGAATGGATCTCCTTTTTATTTAAATTTATTTATTATATTTTTCCTTAATATATTTGTCAATACCTATAGCAGCTTGTTTTCCAGCTCCCATAGCCAGTATTACAGTAGCAGCACCAGTTACCGCATCTCCACCTGCAAATACACCTTCTCTTGAAGTTTGTCCATTTTCATCTGTTATTATACAACCTCTATCATTTATTTCCAGTCCATAAGTTGTAGATGGAATTAATGGATTTGGAGATGTACCCAATGCCATTATCACTGTATCCACATCAAATTCAAATTCTGAACCTTCAATAGGAATAGGTCTTCTTCTACCTGAAGAATCAGGTTCCCCTAGTTTCATTCTTTGACATCTAATACCTTTTACCCAACCATCTTCATTACCTAATATCTCCACAGGACTAGTTAAGAATTCAAACTTGATACCTTCTTCCTTAGCATGGTGAACTTCCTCTACCCTGGCTGGAAGCTCCTCTTCAGTTCTTCTGTATACTACCCAAACTTCAGCTCCTAGCCTTAAAGCTGTTCTAGCTGCGTCCATGGCAACATTTCCTCCACCTACCACTGCAACCTTTTCTCCAACCTTAATAGGGGTATCATAATCTTCTCTATAAGCTTTCATGAGATTGTTTCTAGTTAGGAATTCGTTTGCTGAATAAACCCCATTTAAATTTTCTCCAGGTATTCCCATGAATTTAGGAAGCCCTGCTCCAGAACCAATAAATACTGCATGAAATCCTTCTTTATCCATTAAATCATCTATAGTTACTGTTCTGCCAATTATAACATTTGTTTCTATCTTAACTCCCAATTTCTTTAAATTTTCTATTT
Organism: Tissierellia bacterium; assembly: GCA_012728075.1. Classification (GTDB taxonomy): domain Bacteria; phylum Bacillota; class Clostridia; order Tissierellales; family Tepidimicrobiaceae; genus Keratinibaculum. The sequence continues at coordinate 5,885 of JAAYFV010000037.1, read as the reverse complement.
CATGTCTTACAATATCCTTAGGTAATCTAAACTCTGGAATCCCATATACCAATACTCCCCCTGGCTCATGGAGAGCTTCAAATATGGTTACATCATAACCTTCCTTAGCTAAATCTCCAGCACAAGTAATACCTGCAGGTCCAGAACCAATAACTGCTACCTTATAACCATTTTTTTCTTTAGTCTTTCCTACTTCAACACCATGTTCTCTTGCCCAATCTGCAGCAAATCTTTCAAGTTTCCCTATAGAAACTGGATCCCCTTTCATTCCAAGAACACATACCTTTTCACATTGTTCCTCTTGGGGACATACCCTACCACAAACAGCTGGAAGAGCACTGTACTCTGCAAGAACATGAGCCGCTTCTTCAAATTCACCTTCAGCTATATGCTTTATAAATCTTGGTATATGGATATTAACTGGACAATTGCCTACACAGGGATGATGTTTACAGTTTAAACATCTTTTAGCTTCTGCCATAGCTTCTTCTTCTGTATATCCTAAGCAAACCTCATTAAAATTAGTTGCTCTAACCTTTGGATCTTGTTCTGCTATAGGCACTCTTGTAAATCTATCCATTATTTCACACCTCCCTGTTGTTCTAACTTACATTCTTCTTCTACTTTCTTTAACTTTTTAATTTCTTCTTCCTTATATTGAGCTTGTCGCTTTAATGCTTCATCAAAATCCACAAGATGTCCATCAAATTCTGGACCATCAACACATGCAAATTTAGTCTCATTGCCTACTGTAACTCTACAAGCACCACACATACCTGTACCATCAACCATAATTGGATTGAGACTAACTATAGTCTTTATTCCAAGTTTTTCAGTAAGAAGTGCTACGAACTTCATCATTATCATAGGCCCAATTGCTATACAGTAATCATATTTTTTCCCTTGATTTACCACTAAATCTTCTATAAGCCCAGTAACCATACCATTAAATCCATAACTACCATCATCAGTAGCAATATATAGATTACCAGCTACATCCCTTATCTTATCCTCAAGAATTATCAATTCTTTAGTCTTAGCACCTACTATTACATCCACATCGATTCCACGTTCATGGAACCATCTTACCTGAGGAAATACAGGAGCTGCTCCAACTCCCCCTGCTACAAATAAGTATTTTCTCTTCTTTACTTCTTCCAAATCTTCATTAACATAAGCAGAAGGTTTACCTAAAGGCCCAACAAAATCCTTAAAATACTCCCCTTCGTTATATGATACCATTTTCTTCGTGGAACAACCCATAGCTTGTATAACTATATTGACTGTTCCTTTTTCAGTATCGTAATCACAAATAGTTAGAGGAACCCTCTCCCCAGATTCATCTGCTATTACAATTACAAACTGACCTGGCTTAGCAGATTCTGCTACCCTAGGGGCCAAAACATCCATTGAATAGATGTCAGGGGCAAGCTCTTTTTTCTCTACAATTTTGTACAATTATAACTCCTCCCTCATTAGATATTATCATTATTAATTATACCGCATCTATTGTAAATATTAAAGAATAGTTATTTATATGACTAATATCGGCTTTGTTAATATGGTGATAAATTCTAAATTTACAAATCTTTGTAATTGCTTTAGCACATATAGTCAATATTTATAGTAAATCTATATACTATTGACTTTGTTTATAATCCTAGCTTGAACAGTTTACATATTTTTTATCCTATTAGAATTAAAAAAATATAAGTATCGTCATACATTTAACAATAAAACCATAGTTTTAATATACCATAACCCTTTTCTATATTCAATACATTTATATGGCTATTTTTATATAAAAATAATCTCTCCATTTGTTGACTCATCTATAATAGCTAAAGACTCTAGCTTTATACCACGTTTCCTTAAGTTTTTACCTCCTTCTTGGAACCCCTTTTCAATAACTATACCTATTCCTGATAAATTAGATCCACTTTGTTCCAATATATCTATTAGTCCCTCCATAGCTTTTCCCCTAGCCAAAAAATCATCTATTAATAATATATTTTCTCCTTTTTTTAAAAACCGTTTAGCCACTTTTATAGTATAATTCTTCTCTTTAGTATAAGAATATACAGTACTTTCATATACATCCCTATCCATTGTTTTTGAATGAGTTTTCCTTGCAAATACAACGGGTACATGGAAATATTGAGCAGCTATTACCGCAATAGCTATACCGGAAGTCTCAATCGTTAGAATTTTATCAATTTTTTCTTCACTAAATCTCCTCTTCAACTCTTTCCCAATCTCGTTTAATAATTCCACATCTATTTGATGATTTAAAAAGCTATCAACTTTTAATATATTGCCTTCTTCTAAGGTACCATCTTTTAAAATCCTTTGCTTTAAAAGCTCCATAAACTTTTCCTCCTCAAATTATGACTTTAAATAAAATTTTATAATAATAGTTTTAAAAAAGCAAATAAAAAAGAAACCTTAAAGCTTCCATTACGAAAAAGAATTCTACTCCTATTCTGTTACCAACCATAAGGGTACAAGCAATTGTTTTCAATATTAAAAAGCATGGCAAATATTCATATGTAATCAAAAAACAAGGGACCTAATATTTTATCCCTTGTTTCCTAACTTTATTGCTACAAAATGTTCTAATTCATCATCAATCAAACTGATGTGTTTTTCTTCTATAAATACCCCATCTACTATTATGCTATTTACCCCCCTATTCACCTTATTAGGGTTCTTTACCTCTATATTATATTCAGTATTGTTATATCTATATTTTATACCAAATCCTTCCCAGTCTTTAGGTATACATGGATCTATAAATAATTTATCCTTTTCTACTCTAAAACCTAATATATCCTCCAATCCTACCCTATACATCCATCCTGATGAACCTGTATACCAAGTCCAACCACCTCTCCCTAGATGTTGAGGATTGGTGTATACATCAGCTGCTACTACATAGGGTTCTACTTTATAGGTATTGCATTCTATAGAAGTTCTAGAATGATTAATAGGGTTTATCATGCTAAATAACCTATAAGCCTTATCCCCTTCCCCCAACATAGCGAAAGCTTTTATAACCCAGATAGCAGCGTGGGTATATTGACCTCCATTCTCCCTTATTCCAGGTACATAGGCTTTAATATATCCAGGATTTTGTTCTGGATTATCAAAAGGAGGTGTTAATAAAGCCACAATCCCTGCTTCCTTATCTACTAAATACTTTTCCACAGCTGCTAATGCTCTTTTAGCCCTCTTATCATCCCCTAGGGAAGAGATAACAGCCCAAGATTGGGCTATGGAATCAATCCTACATTGGCTGTTCTCCTTAGAACCTATGGAACTTCCATCATCAAAAAAGGCCCTTTTATACCATTCTCCATCCCAAGCGTTGTTCTCTATTGAATCTTTTAGCCTTTGTATAACAGATGTATATTTTTTAGCCCTATCCAAATCCTCTTTTGTTTCGCAAATAGGTATAAAAGCTTTAAGTACTGTAGCTAAAAACCAAGCTAACCATACAGATTCTCCTTTTCCCTTATAGCCGACTTTGTTCATACCATCATTCCAATCTCCCCCACCTATAAGGGGCAATCCCCTTTCTCCAAAATTCATGGATTTTTCTATAGCTCTAATACAGTGTTCATATACAGTTCCTACTTCATCAGATTCTTTTGGTACTTCATATCTTTCATATTCAGTTTCTTTTAATATGGGACTTTCTATGAAAGACACCTTCTCTTCAAGTATACTATAATCTCCTGTTACCAATACATATTCTGCAACTCCTAAAGGTAACCAGAGGAGATCGTCAGAATATCTGCTCCTAATCCCTTTGTGAACTTTACTCCCAGGTATTGGATGCCACCAATGTTGTATATCTCCTTCCTTGTATTGATGTTCACAATTTCTAATAATCTGTTCCCTCGTCTTTTCTGGTATATGGTAAAGAGCATTAACCGTATCTTGCATTTGATCCCTAGCTCCAAAGGCGCCTCCTACTTGATAAAATCCTGCCCTACCCCATATTCTACATACTATAGTTTGATACATTAGCCAATTGTTCATCATATAATCCATGGTTTTATCTGGAGTTTTAATCTGAATCTTTGACAGTAGTATATCCCAAAAGCATTTAATATTAGCCAACATTTCCTTAGTTTTCTGGATATTCCTATATTTATCTAAAAGATCAATACATTTATTTAGATCCTTTCCCTCTCCTAATAGAAATACTAATTCTTTTTCAGATTTTGGAGGTATATTTATATTTGTTTTAATAACACCACATGGATTATAGCCCAAGCCTACTGTATTTGACAGTCTTTCTCTCTTAAGGCCCTCTGGATTATCATAGGAAGGAATATTCCCCAAAAACTCCTTTCTATCTCCAGTATAAGACTGTAGCTTCTCTGATGAACCTACAAATATGGTACTATCCTTAAATTCAGTATTAGAAGAATTTTTTATAAACATGGTTTCTCCTTCAATACCACTTTCCAATAGATTTTCTGTTTCTTCATCTGTTACTCCTAATACTGGTCTAATATAGTAGATTAAGCTTAAATTTCTTTCCCTATCCCTTTGATTTTTCAATCTTATCATACTTATCTTTATATTATCATTCATAGGTGTAAACATAGTTAGATTTTGTTCCATACCGTGACTTTCATGATAAAAACTGGTATATCCTAATCCATGGGTGATTATATAGTCCTTATCATCCCTTATTGGATATGGAGTAATAGTAAATATCTCTCCTGTGTCTTCATCCTTTAAATATATTATTTCCCCAGATTTTCCTAATAAAGGATCATTATACCATGGCGTTAGTTTGTTTTCTCTGCTGTTTTGACACCAGCTAAACCCAGTTCCCAATTCATCTACTATAAACCCAAACTCTTTATTTCCAATTACATTTACCCAAGGCAATGGAGTATTTAGTTCTCTGGTCAATCTAATAGTATACTCTTTGCCCCCATTTGAAAATCCTCCATATCCATTAAAATAATCTAAGTCTAGAGCCTTTGTACTTATTGGATAATCTTTAGGCTCTTGCTTAAATTCCTTATAGTATATATCATCTTTCTCTTTATCTTCAACAATTATTCCTTGTTCAGCTTTAATAATCAATTTTGCCCATTTGTACAATAAAGACTCATCTTCCTCAGTCAGTATATTTTTGTTCTTAATAAATATCCCTCCAGGAATATCTACTACATTGCCTCTTTTGCTATATACGACTTCTCTAATGTTTTCAAATAGCGGCTGATAATATATACTATCGTCTTCATTTAATATAACTAAGTCTACTTTCAATCCCCTATATGACCAATATTCATGGGCATCTACTAGTTTTGAAATAGTCTCTATACCCTCCATGGATTTAATAGTTACTAAAACTATAGGATTATCTCCAGATATTCCCTGAGCCCATAGACCTTCTTTTCCCTTTACATTTCTCTTAAGTATATTCTTATATGGAGACTTAATGTTTTTATCTATATAGAATAAATAGGGTAATAACTCTTCATAAAACTCTATGTCTTGATGGTTTAAATTTAAATACCCTATTTCAGTCTGACTTTTGGTCCTTGAAAGATCTAAGGCCATCTTTATATTCTCCTTAGTAGAATACTTATCCAGTATATCTATTGCTTCTTGTCTACTATTAGTTAAGGCAGTGATGAAATATACTTCCTTTTCCTCCTTTGGTTGTAATTTTATCTTGGTGTTTAAACTCATAATAGGGTCTAGTACTACCCCTACAGTATTCGTAAGCCCTTTGAGTATACCCTTAGGTTTTTTTAATGAATTGCCCCTACTTACAAAATTTGATCTACTAGTTTCATATTTAAAGTTTTTTTCCTCTTCATCAAAATTTTTTATTCCATGAACAATCCAACAAT
>JAAYFV010000004.1 GCA_012728075.1 Tissierellia bacterium | reverse complement strand
CCCTTAGCTCAGTTGGATAGAGTCGCTGACTTCGAATCAGTTGGTCGGGGGTTCGAGTCCCTCAGGGTGCGCCACTAAAACCTTGTAATCATAATGGTTACAAGGTTTAGTTTTTATATATCAGTTTACATAACTGGGGACAGAAATATTTATTGATTCCTTGTAATAATTTAGGAATATGGCAAGAAGAAATTATCATTTTTATACAGATTTCTATAGTAACTATGGATTGTATGATGTTGTAGTGGATTCAAAAGCAGAAAAAAAGAAAGTAGATTAGTAAAATAAGTGTAATATTTTTGTAATATATTGATATAATAGAAAGTGAGAAGAAGTATAGGGGAGGTATCTGCTCCCCTATGAAAACTAACTCTTTTTTTGTGTAGAGAGCTCTTCTTTATCAGAGGAGCTCTTTGCATTTTTGTTTATAGAACTAAGATTAATTAGACTAATCATTAGATTTAGTAAAGCTGTCAAAGTTTTTAAGAAGGTTTCATAAAAAGACATTATTCTCACCTCCTATGTATAAACTCTAATGAGTTAAATGTCTCATAGAGGTGAGATTAAAAAGAGACAGATAGGCAAAATATATTTATTATTATTATTGTATGAGCTTGTTTACTTAAATATTCTTATTTTGGTAAAAAAGGCCAGAATTAATTTTTGGTCTTTTTTTGTTTTTGTAAAAATATAAAGATTAAAAGCTATACATAATTAACTTTAAAAAAAGAAATACATTATTTTATGTAGAATAGAGCCTGAAAAGTAAAATAGATAATAATATAATGGAAATATTGTTTATTATTTAGTAACTTATATACAAATAAAATATATAATTTATAGTGGGTGTTATATCATGAATTATAAAATTTAGCATATAGCTATTATTAAGACCAAAAGACTTAAGGATATGGCTACGAGAGAAGAGATAATGATGATATTTAGATCAAAGGGGGTAATATAATGTATGATGACTTTATGACTCCTGAAGTATTGACTACTTTCGTAGGATTAGTTTTAGCTACAAATGTTATAGTTCAGTTTACAAAATCCATCATAAAAAAGCAATTAGGTGATAGTTATGTAAGACTGTATACTTTTATAATAGCCCTTATTTTAACATTTGCATTTAGTAAAACTGGAGAAGGCATACAGGGAATAATTATCACTCTTATTAATGCAATATTGATAACTATTGCTGCTATGGGAGGCTATGAGATGATATCAGATCCTTTAGCACAAAAGAGGAAATGACATAGAAGTAAACATATATCAAAAATAGGAATATAATCCATCCCTATTTTGTTGTACTATATAAAGAGGAAAAGGGGTTGACTATATAGAATATGATATTAGGATATATTGATTTATAACACAAAAGGGAGGAAGAAATACATGAAGGAAAAATTAATGGAGATACCTAAAATTGAACTACACTGCCATTTAGATGGTAGTGTAAGGGTAGAAACCATGTATGAATTATTGCTAGAACAAGGGGAAATAAACCCTATGGAGATGGAGCAATTTGAACAAATGGTTAGGGTAAAAGATGATTGTAAATCTTTAAAGGAGTATTTGGAAAAGTTTAAATATCCTTTGAAGATTATGCAGAGAAAGGAATATTTAGAAAGGATCACCTATGAATTACTAGAAGACTTAAGTTTACAAAATGTAAAATATGTAGAGATAAGATTTGCTCCTTTTCTTCATATGGAAGAGGGCCTTACCTTTGATGAAGTAGTGGAAAGCGTATTAAGGGGAATGGGAAAGGGACAAGAGGAATTTGGAATATTATCCAATGTAATACTTATATGTATGAGACATGAAGGGGTAGAAAATAGTATAGAAATCGTTGAACAGGGAGAGAAATACCTAGGCAAAGGAGTTGTAGCAGTAGATTTGGCAGGAAACGAAGCAGATTTTCCACCGGAAATTCATCAAAAGGCTTTTCAATTAGCCTTTGAAAAGGGATATAATATTACCGTACATGCAGGGGAGACTGGCATAGAGGAGAATATAGTAAAATCCATAGAACTACTCCATGCTGATAGAATAGGCCATGGAATAGCAGCTATAAAGGATCCAGATATAATGGAGTTAATAAAGGATAGAGGAGTATCTGTTGAAATGTGTCCTATAAGCAATTTACAGACAAAGGCTATAAAAACAATAGAAGAATATCCTATAAGGGACTTCTTTGATAAAGGATTAAATATAACTGTAAATACAGATAATATAACAGTTTCTAATACTTCCTTACAGAGAGAATATCAATTATTGATGGACAAATTGGGATTTTCTATGGATGAAATATATACTTTAATAGATAACTCCATAGAAGCTGCTTTTTTATCAGAAGAAGAAAAAAATAGGCTAAGGAAGATTATAATAGAAGAGTTAGGATAATAAAGGCTAATATAGAATTAAGCTATAATTTTTTTAACTAAAGAATATTTTTATATTCAATATCTCCTACCTATACGTATTTTTTGATAGTATAGTTTAAAAAAAATTAAACTATTTAGCATCAAGTGAATATAGTGTAGGGAGGAGGTATAGACTGTGATAAAGGGAAAGATATTTAAAAGAGTAGGCTTATTTATAATTGTTTTTTTATTTACAATTACATCAAAAGGGCTTGCTAAATCCCTAGAAAACGAAATCCTTTTAAAGGGATATGTAAGCAATGGATTTAATAGAAACAATTTAGAAGAGAGGAATACCTTATTGCGTTTTCAAGCGGAAAATAATCTACTAGTTGATGGAATCATTGGAGAGTTAACAAAGGAGGCATTAAATAAGGATAATAGGCGGATAATAGATATTATTCCTCAAGAAGTTGAAAAAAAAGATTGGTTTATAGTTGTTAACAAGACGAAAAAATACTTACCGTATATTATAAGGGTGAAGTATATAAAAAATATCCTGTAGCTTTGGGAAAAGTCTCTACTCCTACACCTGATTATAAGTTTACAATTATAAATAAGATAAAAAATCCTTACTGGGGAGGAATGGGAGGCAAATATAAACCGGTAAAAGGAGGGGCGCCTAATAATCCATTAGGCAAAAGATGGATAGGTCTTTCAATTGAAAAATATAAAGGTTATGGAATTCATGGGAATTCACAACCTACTTCCATAGGTAAATATATATCAGCAGGGTGTATTAGGATGATTAATGAAGATGTGGAGGAATTATTTCAGTATATACCTATTAAGACAGAGGTATGGATTGGTACAGAAGAGGTTTTAGAAAATTGGGGAATTAAGCAATATATAGAATATGAGAAAATGGAAGAAGTATGTAAAATAGTTTTAAGAAATATAGAATGGCAGTTAATGTTAGAACTGCCATCCATTTAACACATATATCCAATGTATTGTAAGAGGTATAGGGGTAAGCCAATTGGAACTCAATATTCAATAATTTTCAATATTACTTCTACAGCCTTTTCCATAGCGAAAACTGGAATATATTCATATTTTCCATGGAAGTTATGGCCCCCGGTAAATAGATTAGGGCAAGGTAAACCCATATAGGATAGTCTGGCACCATCAGTTCCGCCTCTTATAGGGCTGATTATTGGCTCAACTCCTACTTCTTTCATAGCTTTTTTAGCAATCTCAACAATTTCCATAACAGGGACAATTTTTTCTTTCATATTATAGTAGGAATCCTCTATTTCAAGCTGGACTATATCCCCATATTTATAGTTTAAGAATTTAACAACTTCTTTTAGAACATCTTTTTTTCTTGTAAACTTATCCATATCATGATCTCTAATAATATAGGACATATGGGTTTTTTCTACAGTACCAATAAAATCATCTAAAAGATAGAATCCTTCATAGCCTTCAGTATATTCAGGCCTTTCATTGACAGGAAGCATAGAATGTAGTTCCATACCTATTAATATGGAGTTGACCATTTTGCCCTTTGCAGTACCTGGATGTATATTTACTCCCTGGATAGATATATTTGCAGTTGCAGCATTAAAATTTTCGTATTCTAATTCTCCTATGGGACCTCCATCTACAGTATAAGCAAAATCTGCACCAAATTTTTCAACATCGAAATAATCTGCTCCTCTACCTATTTCTTCATCAGGAGTAAAACCAATCTTAACGGTCCCATGGGGAATATGAGGATTTTCGATTAAATATTCCACTGCTGTAATTATTTCTGCAATACCTGCTTTGTCATCTGCACCTAATAATGTAGTGCCATCTGTGGTAATTATAGTTTCCCCTATATAATTTTTTATTTCCGGGAAGTCATCTACAGATAGTATTATATTATTTTCCTTATTCAACACAATATCTTTACCATCATAGTCCTTCACTATATTTGGTTTTACATCTTTCCCTGACATATCTGGACTTGTATCCATATGGGCTATAAATCCTATAGTGGGCACTTCCTTTTCAATATTTGAAGGCAAAGTAGCCATTACATACCCATTATCATCTACTGATACATCCTCAAGGCCTAATTGTTTTAATTCATCACCTAATACCTTTGCAAATTCCAATTGATTTTCAGTACTAGGAGTAGTTTGAGATTTTTCATTAGAAGTTGTTTCAAATTGGACATATTTCAAAAATCTATTTAATACTTTAGACATAATAATCCCTGGTTTCTAAAATCATATTAAATGATTTTTCACTTAATAATAAGTGGTAGCATCACAGGATTCTGCTAATAGGTATAGTCTCTTAATTATAAATCTCGTATAGCCTTATTTATATTTTATAAATAAGTACAACAAGATTAAAGGCGTTACCTTTTCCTATTTATATATCTAGATTGCCAAAGGCTTTTCCTTCTAGGTGTCCTTTAACAAGATATATCTTAGGAAGTTATACCTAGTATGCTTTTTCTGTTTCTTTGCCACAAACCAGGTATTTCACCACCTTTCTTTCTCTTTTAGCCTTACTTTTAATATTTGTTAATAGCTTTTTATATGCAAATTAATCTTTTATTCTTCTAAATTTTTTCTTTACTTCTCTATCGCCTTTAAGGCTTAGGTCTTCTATGGCTAGGGAATACTTTTTAGTTTTTTGTTAATAGTTTAGACATAAGTTTTATTCCCCCGTGTTTAAGTTTATCCTAAATTATTTGGCATATCAACATATTTTATAACTATTTAATATATTTTGGTATTATTTTTGCAAGCTACTTCCCACCTCCTAAAAGATATTTTAACTATATTATATATTAAATATGAGAAATCTATTAATTTTAGTTGTAGAAATTTGTATGAAAATTTAATTTAATTGTCATAGAAATTTTTTGAGATATTGATATAATGGTAAAAGAGACTATGGGGAGAAGGTATTTATTGTTTTGGTTGTTTCAATCTATTTTATTTGTGGTATTTAATAAACAAGAATATGAAATAACACTTAGAAGTATGGAATATATTATTTATGAATACAGGAAACTTTACAGGAAGGAATAGCCGACCAGAACCTTTGGACCTTTTAGATATTTATATGAAAGGGGAAGGAAGAAGATGGAAAATAGTTTTTTATTAGAGGAGATAAAAAACGAAATAGAGGATAAAAGAAAAGCGTTAAACCAGTTAATCCTTGTAGATGCAGACAAAGAAGATATTTTAAAATTTAGTATTGAATTGGACAGACTTATTGACAAATACTATAGCCTTAAATTAAATAAAAAACAGAGCAGATGATTAGAAAATCTGCACTGTTTTCATACTATTATTTTTATTGTAAGACTTCCTAGAGCTGATAGTAAAAGAATAAAATGCCAACTATTGCGACTAAGATAATTAGTATCCAGTATAATGTTTTTTTACGCACAAAGAAAAACTTCAATAAAACCACCTCGCATTAGTCCTGGTAATATAATCTATTTTAAAGTGTGACAATATATACCAAGCAATTTGATTTTTACTGTTTCATTTGTTTTAAAAGAATGGTATTATATATATAAACTATGGATAAAGGGGGAGAAACTCTAATGACTGTTAAGATTTTAAGTGATAGTGCTTGTGATTTACCTGATGAAATAATAAAAGAACTTGATATAGAAATTTTACCAATTATAGTCATGAAAGGTGATGAAGAATATTTAGATAAGGTCACAATAGATCCTAAAAAGATGTATGATGATATGCGAAAAGGAGTAGTATACAAGACAGCACAGATACCACCTAAAGTATTTGAAGAAAAGTTTGAGGAGATAGCTAAAAAAGGAGAGTCTACTATATATATAGCATTTTCATCAGGGCTTTCAGGTACTTATGAAACATCGGTATTGGTTAGGGATTCTTTGAAGGAAAAATATCCAGACATGGATATAGATATAGTGGATTCAAGGTCTGCGTCGGTAGGATTTGGTTTATTGGTCCAAAAAGCTGGAAAGATGGCTAAAGAAGGTAAAAGTAAAGAAGAAATATTAGATATGTTAGATTTTTATGTAAAGCATATTGAGCATATATTTACTGTAGATAATTTAGAGTATTTATTAAGAGGAGGAAGAGTTAGTAGAGCGGAAGCATTTCTAGGGGGACTATTAGACATTAAGCCTATTTTAGATATACCTGAAGATGGTACTCTAAGACCAATAGAAAAAATTAGAGGAAGAAAGAAATTATTGAAAAGAATGATTGGGATAATGGAAGAAAGGGGAGGTAATGCAGATCTAAAGAATCAGACTATTGGAATAAACCATGGAGATGACTTAGAAGGAGCATTACAGTTAAAAGAAATGATAGAAGAAAGATTTGGTTGTACTGATTTTCTAATAAATATAATAGGTTGTGCTATAGGAGCTCATTCAGGTCCAGGTACTTTATCTGTATTCTTTTTAAATGAAAAATATGAGGAATAATAAAAATCCAGGTAATTACCTGGATTTTTATATTGACATTAATAAATTCTATGATATAGTAATAAAAACATTATATCATTTAAAGGGGTGATTATATTGTTGAAAGGTAAGCTAGTAAGGCTTAGAGAATATAAACAATCCGATGTAGAATTAGCCTATAAATATATGAATGATCCAGAGGTTTTACTAAACTTAGGCAATGGTATACCCTATCCCATGATTTTAGAAAAGGAACAAGAGTGGTTTGACAGTCAAATTAAGAGTAAAGATACCTATAGCTTTGCAATAGAATCCTTAGAAGACGGGATATATATAGGAGGCTGTGGAATTAACTGGTATGATTGGAAAAATGGTACTGCAGAGATAGGTATATTTATTGGTAATCAACAATTTAGAGAAAAAGGCTATGGGACTGATGCTATGAAAGTACTTATAGATTTTATATTTAATCAAACTAATATAAATAGAATACAGCTTTCTACTTATAGCTTTAACGAACGAGCTTATAAAACCTATCTAAAATGTGGGTTTAAGGAAGAAGGCCGATTAAGGCAAAGGATATTTAGAAATGGAAAATATCATGATGAAATATTAATGGGGCTATTAAGAGAAGAATATAATAATTTTTTCTAAAAAAGGTATGGACAAATTCAATCAATAGTAGTATAATTGTTAATGTTGACTGGGTGTGCACCTTTAGCTCAGACGGTAGAGCAACTGACTCTTAATCAGTGGGCCCAGGGTTCGAGTCCCTGAAGGTGCACCATAGTAGAATCAAGACTTGCAGAAATTTTTTGTAAGTCTTTTTTTATGCTTATTTTTGCGTTTTGACTACTATTTGTATCCAATATCATTTTTTGTAATTTTGGCAAGAAGTTTTTTGCCTCCAAATACAGTCTATAGGGAATATAAGTTATAAAATGTTCTAAGATATGGTAGAACTTTAGGGAATAAAGTGAGCAAATGGGAGAGATGCAAAACAATAAAAAATTAATATTAGCTTGTAGTTTTATAAGTATATGTTGTATAATTGCTTTATAAAGTATAATTTATTTTTGGGAAAATTAAATATACCAAAGAAGGAGAAAAAGAATGGATAGGAAAATAAAATTAGGAATAATTATACCTATTTTACAGTTGGTTATAAGTATTATCTTTTTAGTATTAATATTTAAATTAGATATTATTCCTAATAAGTATCTAATCCCTATGGTTATTGTATTATTTGCACTTGAAGTGTTGACTTTATATACTCACTTATCTAATAAAGGTGAAAAGTTAGGAAAATATATTGCTGTTTTTTTATGTATTATTATGGTATTTGGCTCTTATTATTTATACAAAACTCAAGTTGTTCTTAAGGATATTTCAGGTGTTAATATAAAAGTTAATGATATATCTGTAATTGTAATGAAAGAGGATCCAGCTCAAAGCATAGAAGAATTAACAGATTATTTATTTGGAATCCAAAAAACTATAGATAGAGAGAATGGAGACAAAGCTTTACATAAGATAAGGGAACAATTAGGAACAGAAGTTAAAGTATTAACTTTTAATGATTTTGATACACAAGTTGGTGCATTATATAATGGTGAAATTGGTGCTATACTAATAAATGAAGCTTACAGAGATACTATAGTTGAAACATTTAAAGATTTTAATGATAGGACAAGGGTAATTGAAAGCTATCGAATGGAAAGTTTGCTGGAACTTGCTACTAGTAATATAAAGGTAATTGAGGATTCCTTCAATGTATATATAAGTGGTATAGATACTTATGGCCCCATTAGAAATACAGGAAGAAGTGATGTTAATATTATAGCAACTATCAATCCTAAAAGTAAATATATATTATTAACTTCAACTCCTAGAGATTATTATTTACCTCTTCCCATTTCTCGTGGTATGGAGGATAAATTAACTCATGCAGGAATATATGGTATTGATGTATCTATTGGCACATTAGAAGAACTATATGATATTGATATAGATTATTATGTTAGAGTTAATTTTACGACTTTAGAGGAAATAATAGATGCTTTAGGTGGTATAACAGTATATTCACAATATGAATTTTCTTCAGGAGGATATAATTTTAAAAAGGGCTATAATGATTTAAATGGTAAAGAAACATTGGCTTTTTCTAGAGAAAGGTATTCATTTGTTTCAGGTGATAATCAACGAGGGAAAAACCAAATGGAAGTAATAAAAGGGATGATAAAAAAAGCTACTTCTCCTGCTATTATTATCAAATATAATAATATATTAAATAGTATATCAGGAACTTTTGAAACTAATATGAGCTTAGAAGAAATTACAAGCTTAATAAAAATGCAGATAAATGACATGTCCCCCTGGAAGGTAGAGACCAATAGTGTTGTTGGTGAAGGAGCGAGAAAATCTACATATTCTTATAAAAGTAAACCATTATATGTTATGATACCAAATGTAGATTCTGTTAAAACTGCTAAGGAAAAAATAAATAAAGCGATGGAAATGGGGCGGTGAAAAATTCTGTCCCATTATTTTTTGTACTTTAATAACTAGTACTAAAGCAAATATTACAAAAATAGAAATTCTATAAAGGAAATATAATAAATTAGCTTTAAATAAGTTTTTAAGATAAATTATGAAATTATTAAAAAAGGAAATAAAAACATCAATAATAAAATTTAATAGAGAGGAGAATATTTAATGTTTAGCATAAAAACCACAAAAAATAATCTGGGGATTACTATTACAGGGGATTATAGGGATTTAAACGAATTGCATACAGGATTAAGTAATTTAGTAGGATATGAGGAGGAGATAGAAGGTTATGAGGATATATCTTTAAGAATACTTGGAATTTGCTATGATTTGCGACATGCATATATGGGAGATAGGGAAATAGAGTTGGTTCACAATGGAATTAACGATGAGATAAAGAAATGGCATGGTAAACTATATCCTGATTATAATGTGTATTATTCTGTAAATATATTATGGATTGAAGCTATTTTTTCTGCTTTAGTATTAGAAGATATTATAAATATTCGTTGGGATAAAAGATTATCTAAAAAATACATAGTAGAAACTGAGGATTTTTGGATACCAGACGATATGGATAGAGAAGAAATTGAAAAAAAGGTAAAAATTGAAAAAGAAATAAGACTTCCCTATGATATTGCCATTGTAAGACTATATCAGGCTAGTATTTGGAAGGCTTTGAATGATGTAGTTGGCATAAATAGATATAGAAGGTTGAGAAATTTAGTTTTACAGGATGATTATTATGGATCTTTAAAATATCATGGGTTTTTTACTCAATACTTAGACATACTCAATATGGAATATATATATGGGAAGCCAGAAAAGAGGAATACATTATTAGCAGCTTTAATTAGAAAATTGATTAAATTGGATAAGGAGTATTATGATATAGAAGAAGATATCAGGGAATTTGCAAAAGAAAATGATATAGATTATAGAGATGTACAATTAACTAATGTAAATTATCCTGAGGAATTAGAATGGTAGGGATTATAATTGGAAAAAATATGATAAGATTAAATTAGATGGATCTTTAGGAGGTGATTTTATGTTTAAAACCCACGACTATGCTTTTCAAATAGAAGTAACAATAAAGGCCATATTTAATTGTGATAAATATGATATAGGGGGTATAGCAGATGCAAATTTTATTGAAAGACAACCTTTTATTGCTATAGCCTTAGTATTAGGTAATTTCTACAATAAAATAGATATTAGCTATAAGGAGAAGATAGATGATTTTTTTGGGAAATATTATTCAGAAATGGGTAAAAGCATATCAGAAATTGGAGAGGATAAAATTAAAGAAATTGTAAAGGATTTTAATAGCATAGTATCTACCATCTAAGAGAGTGAACTACCACTACTTATAGAAGTAGGTGGTTTCCTGCAATTTATATTAAAGAAAGTTATTCCCTCTAACATAAAAAATATACAAGTTTTGCTAAAAGCTGTCAAGTTTATGAGTATAGTAAAAGTGCTATAAAGATAATGCTATATTAATATGGGTATATATTATACAATAGTAAAAAAGATAGGATGGTGATTTTATGGGAAATATTGCAGCATTTTTCGATATTGATGGGACTCTTTTTAGGAACTCTTTGATGATACAACATTTTAAGAAGTTGATTAAATATGAGGTTATAGATCCATCCATATGGCACAATAAGGTAAAGGATGTATATGAGGAATGGGAAAAGAGATATGGAGATTTTGAACATTATTTGGAAGTTTTGGCTGATGTATATATAGAGGAGCTAAAAGGAGTAAACAAATCCTATATTGAATTTATTGCTTCTCAGGTTATAAATGTAAATGGGGAAATGGTATATAAATATTCCCGAGATCGAATAAAATGGCATAAAGATAATAATCATAAGATATTTTTTATATCTGGAAGTCCAGATTTTCTTGTGTCCAAAATGGCAGAAAAATATGGTGCTACGGAATACAAAGGTACAGTTTATTTAGTAGATGAAAACAATAATTTTACTGGGGAAATAGTTAAGATGTGGGATTCTGAGAACAAACAAAAGGCAATTGATGAATTTTTAGATAAATATGATGTAGACTTGGATAATAGTTATGCTTATGGAGATACTACAGGAGATTTATCCATGCTAAGGATGGTTGGGAACCCTATAGCGATTAACCCTAATAGGGAATTATTACTAGCTATTAGAGATGATAATTATCTTAAGGATAAAACTCAAATAATAGTAGAAAGAAAAGATGTTATATATAAATTAAAAGCAGATGTGGAAATACTTTTTTAACTATTAATTGATATAAAAGATATAAAATAAGGATATAATCAACTGTGTAGAAGTAAATAAATATTGTATTAGGAGTGATTGGATGAGGAAACATCATGTGCTAGCTGTTTTTTTAATAGTCATGGTCATAATATCCACTAGTTGTACTAGGACGGAAAGAATAGAGGAACAGGGCCTTGTTGAAGAATTACAGGAAGAAAAAGAGATCACCATAGAAGCTTATTTTCCCTTTGTAGAAAATACCAAGATGGAATATGAGGGAGTAGGCAATGAGTTTGCAGAGCAAACCACCTTTTTTGAGTTTATAAAGGGTAATAGGGCTCAGTTAAAGATATTTAACCCAGGGACAGTAGCGGTAAAGGTGTTAGAGTATAAAGATGGAGAACTAAGGGAGGTATTTGCTGAAGGGGAGTTTTATCATGTAGAGAATATGTTAGATATTCAGGGAGATACTAAAAATGTGATATTAAAGGAACCATTAAAAGCAGGTAATTCTTGGAGTATTCCAGGAGGCTATAAAAGGACCATAAGTGGAATAGATGTGAGTATAGAAACCCCTTACAAGAATTTTAAGGCATTAGAAGTTACCACAGAATTTGGAGATGGCAAGGTACAGCTAGATTATTATGTGAAAGATATAGGTCATGTTGCATCCATATATAAGGATGGAGAATTTGAAGTAAAAACCCTATTGGAAGATATAGAAAGTGAAGCTTATGAAACTGAAGCTATATTTTATTATCCCTTGTACTCAGATACAAAGGTTGCTTATTTAGATAGGGATATAAAATTCCATACTAATGATAGTATTGAGAGGATACTTGAAAATAATTTTAAAAATCCTCCTTCAGATGAGTTAATGCCTGTTATATCTAAAAACACAAAGATTAATTCATTAGAATTTAATAGAGGCAATAGAATTATTAAAATAGATTTTTCAAAGGAATTTATATCGGAGATGAATGGAGGTTCTGGATTAGAAGGTTCTATATTAAAAAGTATAGTAAATACTTTAGGGGATTATTATGGAGTTGAAAAAGTATTTATTTCTGTAGAAGGCAAACCTTATAGTTCAGGGCATATTGCAATTGAAGAGCATGAATATTTTACAGTTGATGATTCCAATTTAGTAGAATTTGATGATTAATTGATTTAATGGACCCTAATTTCAAATTAGGGTCCATTATTCTTTTGTTATTTGTCGTCATTTTTATTGTCATCTTTGTTGTTCTTTTTGTTGTTAAAGTTGTTATCTCTATTGTCTTTTTTGTTCTTATTGGAGCTTTTTTTATTTTTATTAGCCACTTTGTCCCTCCTCTTCTAAATATAGTTCTTCACTTATAGTATTGCTATTTTTTTAAAATTTAGTATAAAAACTATGATAAAATATATAATGGATTATAATAATTTGGTTTAATACCAATATGAGATATTCTGCCCTTACAGATTGGCTAAGTTAGTGTATTATGTTAATTTAGCTAATTAAATCCTCTAATTCCATTATAAATCTAGAAGGATTCACTTCTTTCCCATTTTTATTATGGATAGTAATCAAATTTAAATACTTTTTGGCTCTAGTCATACCTACATAAAAAAGTCTCCTTTCCTCCTCTAAGGTTTCTATATTGCCTTTTAGGAAATCATCGATGCTTGTAGTATTGGGAAAATCACCATCTATTAGATCTACTATATAAACCCTTTGAAATTCCAATCCCTTTGCAGAATGAATAGTAGATAGAGTAATGCCGTTTTTAACCTCCTTAGATTTATTGGATATATATTCTAAATATTTTAAGCGCCCTGTTAATTCATTTAAATTTTTCGTTCTAGAAGCTATTATTTTTACAAAGTGTAATATGGTCATTAATGTATCCATAGTATATCCTAATTTCATACAGCTTTCTTTGAGATAATCTTTATACTTTAACTCCTTTTCTATATAGGATATTCCCTCGTAGGGAGGGAGCTTAGATAATTTTTTGAAATCTAATTTTAGCTCTAGAAAATTTTGTTTATAGAAATTATTGAGGCCTGGATATTTTAATAATCTATCAAATACTGATTGATTATAGTTTAAGGTTTTTATGTAATTTAATTGTTTCTTGGAGGTAAAACCTTTCATTTTAAAATATATATTTTCAAAAGCTTCTATATCTGTAGGATTATGGGCTAACTGAAAAAAACATAATATATCGCCTATTATCCAATGGCTAAAAAAGTTCATCTTATTATCTCGCATATAAAAGGGAATATCATGTCTATCTAGATATTCTATAATCCCTATAGCTGATATATTATTTCTATAAAGAATAGCTGAATTAGCATAGTCTTTATGGGAGCTTATATCATCTAGTAAGTACTTATATTGTTCTTCTATTGTATTTACTTTAACTATATTTATTGGTTCTAAATAATCGTTTTCAGTAAATATATTTTTATTATATCTTAAAGAATTTTGTTTTATGAATTTATTTGATATATGTACTATATTTTTAGTAGAACGATAATTTTGTTCCATATAAAAAACTTTTCCATTTTTATATATTTTACTAAATTCAAACAATCCTTTTGGATATGCTCCCCTGAATCCATATATAGATTGATCATCATCAGCAACTATAAATAGATTGTTTTTAGGATAAGATATTGTTTTTATTATTTCCATCTGTGCTTTAGAAGTGTCTTGACCTTCATCTACTTGGATATGCTGGTAGCGAGTCCTATATTTGTTTAGTAGATGATTATCTTTATTCAATATTTCTATTGTAAGGGTTAGCATGTCATCAAAATCCAATAGATTGTTGTTTCTTTTATAGTTTTCGTAATTTCTATATATTTCTTTAAAATTAGAGATATTTATTTTATATTGGGATAAAAATTCATCAGGAGTAATTAGCATATTCTTAATATACCCTATGGAATTAATAATAGTTTCTAGCTTTTCATCGGTGATATATTCGTTATTTACGGAAAAATATATTCTTTTCAATATTTCGGACTTATTCAAGTCCCTTTTGCTATCCTCAATAAGGGTATATCTAATCCTATTTTTATAAGCGTATTCTCTAATAACACTATAGGAAAAACTATGTATAGTTGAAAAATGAACAGGTATATGGGATATATCTCCATATAGTTTATGAAATCTATTTTTCATATCCCTAGCGGATGCTCTACTAAAGGTAATGGACAATATTCTATCAGGACCAATTTGATGGTTTAGTATTAAATTAGCAGTCCTATGGATAAGCACTGTGGTTTTTCCTGCACCAGGCACTGCTAATACTAGTGCAGGCCCTTTTATATGTTGTATAGCGTCTATTTGTTCTTTACTTAAATTCATATAATCACCTACTCATAGATAAATATATTCATAATTTATTTTAACATATATTTTTTAAAAAAGTATTAAATAAACCCTTGACAAAGGAACAGCATAGAGCTATACTGAATATAGTGTACTAATACAACTAGTACACGCAGGACACAGGAGGTGATAATTTGTTTAATGTAGATGCTTCAAGTAGTACACCAATTTATCAGCAAATAGTAGATAATGTAAAGGAAAGTATATTGAAGGGATTAATAGAGCCAGGAGAAAAACTACCTTCTGTCCGAGAACTAGCTAAGATTTTAACCCTAAATCCCAACACTATACAGAAAGCCTATCAAGAATTGGAAAGACAAAAGGTGATAGTAACATTAAGAGGCAAGGGGACTTATGTTTCATCAGATTATAAGCCAAGAAGGGATGAGTATAAGCTTATGGAAGTGAAGGAATTATTTAAAAAAGGAATAATAGAAGCCCATTACATGGGTTTTAAGGAAAAGGATATTTTAAATATTATCGAGGAGTTATTCAAAGAATTAGAGGGGGTGGATGAAAATGATTAGAGTTTTAAATTTAGATAAGTATCTAGGAGGAGATAAGATACTAGATAATGTAAATATAAATGTTGAGAAGAGTTCTATATATGGACTTATTGGTCCTAATGGAGCAGGGAAAACTACTTTGTTAAAAAATATAGTGGATATATATAGACCCGAAAAGGGAGAGGTGCTTGTTTTAGGAGAAAATATAAAGGATAATAAAAAAATAAAATCTCAATTAGGATATATTGCTGATTATCAATATTTTTACCCCTATTTCAAGGTGGAACAGATGGTGGATTTTTATAGAAATACATATCCTCTATGGGAAGAAAAAAAGTACATTAAATTAAAGAGGATATTCAAATTAGATGAAAAGAAAAAGATAAGTTCATTATCAAAAGGAATGAAAACTCAATTATCATTGATGTTAAATTTATCTATAAGTCCAA
Organism: Tissierellia bacterium; assembly: GCA_012728075.1. Lineage (GTDB taxonomy): Bacteria > Bacillota > Clostridia > Tissierellales > Tepidimicrobiaceae > Keratinibaculum. Next base: position 1,577 of record JAAYFV010000004.1, on the reverse strand, counting down.
AAGTTTTAATATTAGATGAACCTACTTCAGGATTGGATCCTGTTATAAAGAGAAAAGTGTTGGATATTATTATAGATGAAGTAAGTACTAATGAAACTACAGTACTTATATCCTCCCATCACCTAGGTGAACTAGAGAGAATATGTGACCACATAGGGATAATTCATGAAGGAAAAATCCTTTTGGAGGATAGTATAGAAAAATTAAAATCAAATGTAAGAAAAGTTCAAGTAGCATTTAAAGATGGTATTCCAGAGGATATAAAAAATAATAGAGATATCTTAAAGATAGAGAGTAGAGGTAGAGTTTATGAAATAATATTAAATGATCATATGGATGAATTTATATCTCAAATTAAACAATATAATCCAATATTATTAGAAACCATAGATATGTCTTTGGAAGAAATATTTATATATAAAATGGGAGGTGTAGGCTATGTATTTGAAGATATTACCATTTAATAAAACTCTTTTTAAGAAAGATTTTAACCAGGTTAAGATACTTATATTTATAATGACAATAATATTGTTTTTTAATGTTACTTTATTTGTTGTATCTAGATATGGATCCTACATCAAAGTAAAAAAATCTTTTATAGAACAAAATGTAAAATATGATGAAAAGGATTTAATAAAAGATTGCAAAGAAGATATAGCTTGGAGACTAGAAGATCCTGGTGTTCAATCGGCTTTGATGATAGCAGTGCCTATTGGATTAGCTGCTATACTATTTGGAGAGGAAAAGAGAAAGAAAACTTTCGAAGTATTAGCAGTTATGCCTTATACGAGGTACGAGATATTTTTTAATAAATTAATTGTGGCATTAGTATCTATAGTTTTGCCCTTCATCATAAATGGTGTAATAATGCTATTAGCATTAGGATTTATTTCTAATTTAAGAATGTTTTATTCTATGGGGCAAGTGATTAAATGGATATTACATTCTATATACTGTCAATTGCCTATATTGAGTTTTTCTATATTATTTGGGATAATTACAGGGAATTTGATTTCACAATTGGTATTAACTGGGATATTTTTAATATTTCCCATGGGATTTTCATCACTTATAGCAGCTAATTTAGAATTTTGGGGAATAACTCAATCTTTAGATTTAAACAATATATATTTTACATCTGTTAAATTTAGTCCCTTAGCAGTATATGAAACTATAGGTCAAGGAGTAGGATATTATTTCCTATACATTGCAGCATCTATTATAATGATCATAATTTCTAAGATGTTATTTGATAAAAGCATGTGGGAAAGGAATGGAGAGCTTTTACAATTTGAAAATATGGAAGGCTTTTTTAAGTTTGGAGTTACCTTATGTACAGCACTTTTAATGGTAGTAGTTTTAATTGCGTTTTTACAAAACTATATTTATGATTTTTATATTACTAGATTTTTAGTATTAATTTTAGGATATATTTTAGGAGGAATATTAGGCTATATTGGAGCTCATTTCAGTATAAAATTAAATAAATCTAAAGAATAAGGATTGGTTATAACCAATCCTTATAAATTATATTAATGGATTATATTATTCCACTAAGGGTAATAGTAATATGTAAT
>JAAYFV010000036.1 GCA_012728075.1 Tissierellia bacterium | reverse complement strand
GATATTAATAGGATAAATATATATGTGCTAATAATATCTTTGATCATGTTCTATATGTCTATGAAGATATCTGAAAAAATTTATAGAACGAGGGAGGTCTAACTATTAGAAAAGGGAGTCATAGGAATTCAATCAGTATCCATGGTTAAAGCAGAATTAAAGTTGCTAAAGCATTATCGTATTCGCCACTAAACATGAGTATATTCACCTTTTTCTTCACAAGCAACCCTCCTTTCCACTATTTTAAGTAGAAAGGAGGGTTTTATACTTTAAATTATATTTTTTTCTATTGTATGCGATTTGGTTTAACAATTCTATTAAAACATTTACTTCTTGATAATCATTATATAGACCGAAACTTATTCTAACAGTACCTGGTCTTAATAGACTTTCATCCTGTTTGTACTTTTCCATTTCATCTATAGAAATATTGAGTAGTTTCTGTATATAGGGCTGTGCACAAAAACAACCATTTCTTACAGCGATGCCACCTTCTAAGGATAGGATACTTGCTACAGTTCCATGATATAGGCTATCTATATTAAAAGATATTATAGAGATTTTATTTTTAATATCCATATCATCATATAATATTATATTGGGTATTTTTTTTATCCTTTCAAGGGTGTATTGAGTTAGTTCCTTTTCATAATTGGATATTTTATCCATGCCTATGGATTTTAATTTTTTCAAACTTTCTATTAAAGCTACGACCCCTAGGAGATTAGGAGTACCTGCTTCTTCTTTTTGCGGGGGTTTTTCCCATATAACATCTTGAGGTGTTACTAATTTTACTGTACCTCCTCCAACATATTCAGAATGCCCTTTATTAAATGTGGTCTTAGGTGCAATTAATACGCCTATACCAAAAGGGGCATACATTTTATGAGCAGAGAAAGCAATATAATCAATATGCTCAGGATGGTATATGGGTTTCATATCTACTGGATGATGAGGTACTAATTGGGCTCCATCTACTAGGATTTTACTTCCATATTTATGAGCAATTTTTGCTATTTTATGTATTGGATTTAAATAACCTGTAACATTGGAAGCACCAGTTACAGTTAATAATTTTACTTTTCCATTATATTTTTTTAATAGATATTCTAAATGATCTAAAGATAATCTTCCATTTTTATCTACTTGGACATAATCTACTTTATATTTATTTCTCCAAGGAAGATCGTTGGAGTGATGTTCCATATATGTGGATAGAACTATCCCATCTCCTATTTCATCTTTTAATCTATAAGATAATTTATTGATAGCCTCTGTTGTATTCTTTACAAATATTACTGTGTGATATTTATTGTTGCCCTTTACAAAATTTAATACTTCATCCCTCGCGTTTTCATAAAACTGAGAGGATATTATGGATTTATATCCTGTACCCCTATTGACAGAGGAATAATAAAGGGAAAAATCATTTATTCTTTTGATTACTGAGACAAAAGGGGGAGTAGTGGCAGCATTGTCAAAATTTATACATGGAACTTTACTTCTATTGGCTAAAGGGATTAAGGTATTTTCCCCATAAATCAAGTTTTTGTACATATTATCACCTGTATTCTATTTGATAATACTATTATATTTAATCAAAAGAAAAAGGTTACGAAATAGGTAGTAAAGTTAGGCAAGTTTATATTATAATAAGTATAGAAGATATAGCAGGAGGGTAAGAGATGGAAAATAATAAAAGCCTATTTGCAGACCTTTCATTATTAGCAGTAGCTATTGTATGGGGAAGTGGATTTGTAGTTACAAAGAATGCTTTGGATCATATTACTCCTTTTCATCTATTAACTTATAGATTTATGATCTCATCTATAGTTATGGCCTTGGTGTTTTTTAAAAAAATAAAAAAGATAAAATTAGAGGATCTAAAAGCAGGATTTTTAATAGGTGTATTTCTGTTTGGAGGATTTGCTACTCAGACTGTTGGGCTTAAATATACTACAGCTGGGAAACAAGCCTTTATAACTGGAACTAATGTGGTTATGGTACCCTTTATATATTGGGGGATTAGCAAGAAAAAACCAGATATTTATGAAGTAATAGCAGCTTTTCTGTGTTTTATAGGGATAGGAATACTGAGTATTGAAAAGGACTTAAAATTTGGATATGGAGAATTTTTAACCTTTATATGTGCTATATTTTTTGCACTCCATATATCCTCTATTGGATATTTTGCTAAAGAACAAGATCCTGTAATCCTATCCATAATTCAAATGTTTGTAGCTGGAATCCTATCCATAATATTTGTCATTATATTTGAACCTGGTGTAAAAGGTGTCTCTATGGAATCCATATTTCCCATATTATATTTAAGTATATTGAGTACTTTGATAGCTTTTTTGATCCAAAATATAGCACAAAAATATACTTCATCTACACATGCTGCTATAATATTGAGTTTAGAAGCTTTATTTGGTGGCATTATGTCTTTAATATTTTTGAAAGAACCTTTTACATTGAGGTTTTTAATAGGCTCTATGGCCATATTTGTGTCCATTATAACCACAGAAACCAAGTGGGCTTTTTTGAAAAGAACAAATCAAAATAAGCACACTTAAATTTATTAGGAGGGATAAGTATGAAGAATCTGGGATTTAGTACGAAGGCGATTCATGGAGGATATGTTAAAAACGAAGTAGGAGCTTTAGCCACACCAATTTATCAAACATCAACTTTTATATTTGATTCTGCAGAACAAGGAGGAAGGAGATTTGCAGGAGAAGAAAAAGGTTATATATATACCCGTTTAGGAAATCCAACTAATACTCAAGTAGAAGATAAATTAGCCCTTCTTGAAAATGCTGAGGCCTGTGTATCTACGGCTTCGGGAATGGGAGCAATAACTAGTTGTTTTTGGACTATTTTAGAATCAGGAGATCATGTAGTAGCAGCTCAAACCCTATATGGTTGTACTTTTGCATTTTTGAATCATGGTCTTCAAAAGTATGGTGTAGAAGTAACCTTTGTAGATACTAGGGATCCAGAAAATGTTAGAAGAGCTATGAGGGATAATACCAAAGTAATATATCTAGAGACTCCTGCCAATCCTACTTTGGATATATCCGATATTGAATCCATTTCAAATATTGCCCACGAAAAAGAGGATTGTGTAGTGGTGGTAGACAATACCTTTTCTACTCCTTATCTACAAAGACCCTTAGATTTAGGAGCAGATATTGTGGTTCATTCAGCTACTAAATATTTAAATGGCCATGGGGATGTAATAGCAGGATTTGTTTGTGGGAAAAAGGATTTTATAGAGAACGTAAGATTGGTAGGAATTAAGGATATGACAGGGGCAGTTTTAAGTCCTTTCGATGCATTTTTAATTAATAGGGGTTTAAAGACTTTAGAGATTAGAATGGACCGGCATTGTGAAAACGCTTTTAAGGTAGCAGAGTTTTTGGAATCCCATCCAGTAGTAGAAAAGGTATATTATCCAGGGCTAAAAAGTTTTCCTCAATATGAATTGGCAAAGAAACAAATGAAATTACCTGGTGCAATGATTTCTTTTCAAATAAAAGGGGGAATAGAAGAAGGTAAAAAGATAATGAATACTGTTAAATTGTGCACCTTAGCAGTAAGTTTAGGAGATGCAGAAACTTTAATACAACATCCTGCTTCTATGACCCATTCTCCATATACCCCTGAAGAAAGGGAGGCTTATGGAATTCCAGATAGTTTAGTTAGATTATCTATAGGCTTAGAAGATGTAGAAGATATTATAGAAGATTTAAATATGGCTTTAGATGCTATATTGTAAAATAGGGTACCTTCCCAAATATTTGGGAAGGTGTTTCCTACATAATATAAGGTGATATAATTATGAAAAAATATAAAATTCTTATTATTGCTTCTTTAGTTGTTGGATTATCCACTCAACTATATATAGATTTTTATACGACTAATTTAAAATTTTCTTTTGGTGCAGTAGTATTTCCCTTTATACTATTTATTTATGATGAACTTCATCCTATAGTTTTTAGCATTACATCAGGGATTTCATTATTGCTGTTTAGGGGATTGTTCTATGGATTATTTCAAGGTATATTGCTAGAAACCCTATGTTATAATGCACCAGAGTTTGTATTTTATCTAGTGTATGGTATTATACTTTATATATTTATGAAAAGAATAGGGTCTGTAAGCCAAAATCTAATGTTTGTATTTTGCTTAATTAGTGATTTTACTTCTAATATAGTGGAAATGCATATTAGGACTGGGAATAATTCTTTTATAAAAGATAATAATACTATTAAGATTTTTATATTAGTAGCTTTTGTAAGGGCTAGTATTGTATGGATAATTATAATGGGGTATAAATATTATAAGCTTCTTTTAGTTAAGGAAGAACATGATAGAAGATATAAAGAGTTATTATTATTAATATCAAAACTTAAGACAGAAGCATATTGGATGGAAAAAAATATGGACCATATTGAAAAGGTAATGTCCAATGCATATGCATTATTCACTAATATTACTAATGGGATTAAAAAAGATCGTTGGGCTCAAGATGCCCTAGACATAGCTAAGGATGTTCATGAAATAAAAAAGGAATATAGTACAGTAGTAATGGGTATAGAAGAAATAGTAGCTGATAGAATGGATGCTACAGGCATGTATTTTTCTGAGCTAATAAGCATATTAAAGGAATCCATTGAAAGGGAAATAAAAAATCAAGGAAAAGATATTAGGGTACAATATCATATAGGAAAGGATTTTTATACGGAAAAGCACTATTATCTAATGTCTATATTGAGAAATCTTATGGCAAATGCAATAGATTCTATTGATAAAAAGGGCAATATAATTTTAGCTCATAATTTAGAAGGGGATATGCATGTATTTAAGGTGATAGACGATGGTAGTGGTATTGAAGAAGAAGATTTACCTCACATATTTTCTCCTGGATATTCAACTAAAATAGATTATGGGACTGGGCAAGTCTATAGGGGATTAGGTTTAACTCTTATAAACAATATTCTTCAAGTCCATATAAAGGGGAATATAGAAGTTGCTTCTAAATTAGGTAAAGGTACTACTTTTATAATACATATTCCATCGATGGAATTGGAGGGAATTAATAGTTGAAAATATTTATATTAGATGACGATAAAAATGTAATTAGAATACTACAGAAGATAATAAAAGATAAAGAATTAGGAGAAGTTGTAGGAGTAGCTAGGGATGGCAAAGATGGATTAGAAGAAATTAAAGCTACCATGCCAGATATAGTGCTTATAGATCTTTTAATGCCAGAAATAGATGGGCTTACAGTTGTCAAAGAGTTAAAAAAAGAATATCCAAATATAGAATTTATAATGATATCCCAAGTTTCCTCAAAGAACATGGTAGAACAAGCCTATAGACATGGTGTAGAATATTATATATATAAGCCGATAAATGCTATAGAGGTAGAAGCAATAATAAAGAAGGTAATAGAAAGAATTGAAATAAACAGGAGTATCTCAAAGATACAACAGATATTTGCAGGTAAATCCAACAGTAGGCTAGAAATGGAGGAAGAATTTTTTGAACAATGTGTAAATGGAGTTTTGATAAAATTAGGAGTTATGGGAGAAAAGGGAGCTGAAGATATAATTGATATTAGTAATTATATAATAAAAAATGATATAAATTTAAATCAGGCAACTATACGAGAACTATGTAGCAAATTTACAGATAATCCCAAAGCTATGGAACAGAGGATGAGAAGGACAATAGGCATGGCCATGTCCAATATTGCTAATTTAGGAATTGAAGATTATATGAATGAAATATTTGTGGAATTTTCCAATACCCTATTCAATTTTGAACAGGTGAGGAGGGAGATGGAATATATAAGGGGAAAGAATAAAAAAGGAGGTTCTGTAAATATTAAAAGGTTTTTAGCAGGGCTAACATCTTATTGCGAAAATATTAATAATTGAAATGAATAAGCCCAATTTGGGCTTATTCATTTTTCTTCTCGTTTCTATACTTATCCATAACTCCAGCAAATATATCTGCAGAAGATGGTGGAGTATAGGTAATAGAATTAGCTCCTGCTTCTATGGTTTTTAATATACTGTCATCAGTAGGACCACCTGTTGCAATTATTGGAAGTTCCCTTCCATATTCATTGCGAATTTTTCTTACTATATCTGCAGTTTTAGGCCCACCAGATATGTTTAAAATCCGGGCTCCAGCATCTAATTTTGCCTTATAGTCGTCGTGTTCCGATACTACTGTTGCAATAATAGGGATATCAATTCTGTTATACATTTTACTTATAACTTCTGGAGAGGTAGGAGCATTTACTACAACACCATAGGCTCCCATTAATTCAGCTTGAAGGGCTATATCTATAGATCTTTTACCAGTAGTAATCCCCCCTCCTACACCAGCAAAAACTGGTACTGGTGCTACCTCTAATATGGCTTGAGTTATGGATAATTGAGGGGTGAAAGGGTATACTGCAATGATGGAGTTGGCATTTGTATTCTTGATTATAGCCACATCTGTGGAAAATAACAGGGATTTTATCCGTGTACCTAATATCTTTATTCCACTAGCCCTATATATAACAGGAGGAACCTCTATTATTCTTGACCTTAACTGGGATTTAACTTCTGGAATGTACTTTTCTTTTTCCATAAAATGACCTCCTTTTATTATAAAAGATTTTATAATAATGTTTATCAGTTAATGTTACCCTACTTCATATAAATTAATCACAAATTATTAAATATATTATAGTATTTATAAAACTAGTTTAAAATCCATAAAACTAGCAAATCCTTTTATATCTAATACAATTATAGTATAATTATATTATTGCCTGTATTGTCTAGACTAAAATTGCAAGGAGGAAGGTATTATATGAGAGTATTGGAAAGTTTAGGAGCTTTATTGGAGACCTTAAGAAGCATACTTCCATTAACAGCAATACTTGTCTTTTTTCAACTAGTGGTATTGAGAAAGCCTATTGAAAATGTGAAAGAATTTGGTATAGGATTTTTACTTAGTGTGTTTGGATTACATTTTTTTCTAAAGGGTGTATCTATGAGCTTATTTCCTTTAGGGGATTCGGTAGGATCTAATTTAGTGGTATTAGAGAGGAAATGGTTAATAGTACTTATAGCCTTTATAATAGGTTACTTTGGTACTCTTGTAGAGCCGGCTCTAAAAGCATTGGCCCTAGAAGTAGAGGAGATATCTATTGGAGCTATTCCCCATAAAGTACTAATTCACGCTGTTGCTATTGGTTTTGGTGCTGGAATGGGCATAGGTATATATAAGATATTAAATGATATATCTTATATTAAGATTATAGTACCACTACTATTGATAATTATCGTTTTAATCTTTTTAGCACCAGAAGAATTTGTTTCTATTGCTATGGATTCAGCTAGTGCTACAACAGGACCAGTAAATATTCCTTTGAATATGGCTTTAGCTATAGGATTAACTAAAATAATAGAAAGTGCAGATCCATTATTATCTGGTTTTGGTATAGTAGGACTTACCTCTGTTGGGGCAGTAATATCCGTGTTGGCCTTAGGTATATTAACTAAGATATAGGGAGGGGTATATATGGACGAAATTAAATGTATTATTGCCATTGTGGAAAGAGGAAAAGCAGATAAAATTGTAAATAAAGCAAAAAAAGCAGGAGCAAAAGGAGCTACGATTATGTATGGAAGGGGAACAGGGCAAACGGAAGCACTAAAGTTTTTTAACATATACATTGAAGCTTCAAAGGAGATAATTATAATACTTAGTGAGGAGAAGTTTTATAGAGACATATATAATACTATTATTGAAGCAGGTAGACTTAAAGAACCAGGTACAGGTATCATATTTACTGTTCCCGTAGAGGAATTAGTTGGACTACATCATAGGACACAGATAGAAAAATAAAAGGTCTAGATTAATCTAGACTCTTTTCATATTATTTTTAGTTTTATTAAATTTACCATCTTCTTTCTGTTTTTATAAAGTATTTATAAAGATATACTCCTGCTAGAAATCCAAATATATGAGCCCACCAAGCTACTCCTCCTATCATTCCAATAATACTAGACATTATTCCCGAACGGAGTTGACTTATAAACCATATAAATAGGTATATAGGAGCAGGCACACCTATGAAAAATGGAAAGAAAGGTATCAAACTTATTATTCTAGAATGAGGGAACATAATAAAGTAAGCTCCCATTACTCCTGCAATAGCACCTGAAGCTCCCACAGTGGGAAGATCTGACATAGGATTGAAAATAAAATGAGCAAAACCAGCTATCAAACCTGTAAGTATGTAGAATATGAAAAATCTAAAAGCTCCCATATGATCTTCTACATTATCTCCAAATAGCCATAAAGACCACATATTACTTATAATATGCACCATATCTCCATGCATAAACATACTGGTAAACAATGGGATATAAGATTCTATATGCTTAAATCCCTTCACAAATCTAGAAGGAATAAAGGCATATTTATATATCATATCCAATACTTCATTATAGGGTAGTAGCATTTGATTTATAAATACTATTATATTTATAACTATAATTGTCAAAGTCGCTATTGGTAATTTTCGCCTAGAAGCAGTATCTCTAAGAGGTAACATATACTATCGCCTACTTTCCTCAAATATTTACTATATTATAACAAATATATGGAAACTTTAAAACAGAAACCTCTCAACTTAAATTAAAGTTTAAGTTGAGAGGTTAAGTCATTATTTTATTCAACATCAATCTTTATTGTTTTCTTTTCGGTTACTTCAGCTTTAGGAATTGTTATTTCTAAAACTCCGTTCTTTAATTTAGCCTTAGCTTTATCTGGCATTACTTTTACATCTAGAGGTATTACTCGTTCAAAAGACATCTTTTGTGGACGTTCTTTAATTACATATCTTATTTCTTCTTTTTCTTTTTTGTCATCTTTATTATATTCTTCAAATTTTCCCCTGATAGTTACACTATCTTCTGTTACTTCAATATTTATATCTTCTTGTTCAAATCCTGGCACATTAGCTTTAACCAAAATATCTTTTTCCTTATCTATTACATCAACATATACATATCCTTCATCGCCTCTTTCTACAAAAGGCCACATGCTTTCGCTCCATCTAAACAACTCATCGAATAATTGATCCATATTACGTTGCAATGAAATCAAAGATCTCCCTTCATCAAATATAGGATCTTTTCTAGCAATGTTTGCCATCAAACATCACCTCCATAAGATCAATTTTTCTTATCTTTATTGCCTGTTAGTTCTTTTTTATCGTCATCATCTTCTACGGTAATTTCTACATTGTGGGTTTTATGCTCTTCTGATAATGGTATACTTATTTCTAAAATGCCATTCTTATATGAAGCTTTTACTTCTTCTGGTTTTATTGAAACTGGCAGTTTAAATGTACGACTAAAATTACCATATCTACGTTCACGCATCAATACCTTAGAGCCATCTGGAACTTCTGGTAATTTAAAATCCCCTTTAATTGTCAAAGTATCTTCGGTAGTAGTAACTTCTACATCATCACTATGAAGTCCTGGTGTTTCAACATACATAAGCAATTTGTCATCTGTTTTAAAAACATCTACTTTTGGTGTGGATATTTCTATTCTTTCTTCTGGTAAATTAACAAGGGATCTGTCAAAGAAACTATCCATTTCTCTACGGATACGATCCAATTCTCTAAAAGGATCAAATGGTAGCAAACTTGCCATAAGCACCACCTCCGTTTATTTTTATTAGCACTCTCCGTTATTGAGTGCTAACACAAACCTTCAATTCATTTCCATGGTATCATATTTAATGAAATATAGCAAAACTAAATAAATTGCATATACATTAATTATTATAAATTTTCTTACAATATCTTAATATTTCTTATATTTTCTTATTTTCTTGCGAGTTTACAATATTGTTGTTTTATTTCAAATTATTTATTTATATTTTGCCCTTTCTCCACCTATAAGCTTTGGCCTTGTTCTAGCTGCTGTTAAATGGGCAGAACCAATATTTTCAATAGATAATCTAATCGGTACAGCAACTTTTTTTAAATGCATGCCAATAAAAGTATCCCCTATATCTATTCCTGCATCAGCTTGTATATCTTCTACTACTACAGGGTTTTTCAAATATCTATAATAAGCTGAACTTAGGGAACCTCCTGCATTAGGATAAGGTACCACAGAAACAACAGGCAAATTATATTTTTTTGCACATCTTAAATCCACTACTAAAGCTCTGTTTAAATGTTCACAGCATTGAGTAGCTAAAAAGAGTTTTTCTTTTTCAATAATAGGCATTATGCTCTCTATAAGCTCTACTCCAATTTCTGGTGAAGAAGCAGAACCTATGGATTTGCCTATTATCTCACTAGTACTACAACCTATGACTAAAATATCATCTTCCTTCAATTTTGCTTTCTTCAACAATTCTTCTACTACAGTGATAAAGTCTATCTTTAAATTTTCTATTTTACTCATTATTAACACCTCTTTTAAATTTTATCTTTGCCACTTATTGATAATGTATTTAGATAATTTATATATTCAATAATATAATTATTTAATATATATTATACTACAGATAGCTATTAATATAATAATACCCATTTGGATTTATTATATTAATAGTGTTATTTGAAATTTTACTTTTTATCTATTATGATATAATTATATCCATATGTATATAGGGGGTGCTCACATGTTTAAATGGAGAGAGGATTTTAGTGTAAATATTAAGATTATAGATGATCAGCACAAAGAATTGTTTAGAATAGGAAATGCCCTTTATGATATAGTATCTATAAAAGACGGAATCGATAGATATGATGAAATACTGGAAGCGTTGTATAGCCTAAGGGACTATGCTATTTATCATTTTGATTATGAAGAACAGATGATGAAGAAAAATGATTATCCAGGGTATTTTGAACATAAAAAGCAACACGATGAGTTTATAAGAAAGGTGAAGTCCATGGATGAGGAAAGCATAGATAAAGATCAGATAAAAGCAAGTATGGATCTAATCATATTTGTAGCAAATTGGATAGAAAACCACATACTAAAAACTGATATGGAATATAAAGATTACCTCAACAATAAAGGTATATTTTAGCCCACTTATTGGGCTAATTTTTATAGTGAACTATCACCACTTATAGAAGTAGGTGGCTTCCTGCTTCCTAGAATATCGTCTAATAACTAGGTCTTATGCCGTTCTCCATAGACTTGAATTCGGGCAGTCAGTTTCTGTAATAAACCTTATATACCTAGTTATCAATGAAAAGATCTATTAGAAATGATATCATATAATTATATGCATATATGTAGCAAAGGAGGTAGGAGATTTTTTATGGGAATAAATGATAAAATGTTTGAAAAAGAGAATGTTAGTAAATTACTATTTAAATTTTCTATACCATCTATAATTGCTATGTTGGTAAATGAATTATATAACATGGTAGATACAATATTTGTAGGAAGAGCCATAGGAGGAAACGCTATAGGAGCTTTAGTAGTAGTATTTCCCATTCAAAGGATAGTAGCAGCTATTAGTATGATGTTAGCAATAGGTTCATCTACCTTTGTAGCTAGAAGAAATGGTGCAAAGGATTATAAAGGTATTAGCAATGTTATTAAAAATGGAATAACATTGGTATTTGTTATAATGATACCTTTAATCATATTGATATATACTTTTAGGGATAATATTTTAAGCATGTTAGGAGCTAGTGAGAATATACTTCCTTATGCCCATGAATATTTATCTATTATAATATTTGGTAGCATATTTATATGTATGACCACTGTAATGGGCTATATAATGATGTCCTTAGGAAATAGAAAAGTGACATTGACCAGTACTTCCTTAGGCGCAATTTTAAATGCTATTATAGACTATATATTAGTGATTAAATTATCCTATGGGGTTAAGGGGGCAGCTATAGCTACGGTAGTTTCCCAGTTTACAGGTTTTTTATATGCTTATTATAAATTTAGAGGAGTTAAGAAAAAATTAAATCTATCTTTGGGTTTTCAACTGAAAAGGGAAATGGCTGTAGGAATAATAGCTGTAGGTTTCTCAGCTTTTATAGTGGAAGCAGAAGATGGAATACTTTTAGCTATTCTAAATAATTTATTATTAAATCATGTGGGAGATACAGGAGTTATAATATTAGGAGTTATTTCTAAATTGTCTATGTTTTTATTTATAACTATGCTTGGTATTAGTTCTGCTATGCAACCTATAGCTGCATATAATTTAGGAGCTAAAAATTACAAGAGACTTAAAAAAGTAGTTAAAGAAACTATTATATTTGCATTTATTACATCAGTAGTTTTGTGGTTGTGTGGAATGATTTTTACAGAGCAAGCTATTTCATTATTTGTAAAGGAGCCAGAATTAATATTAGCATCTGCAAAGGCTTTTAAAGTTATGATAGCTGTATTTCCCATATTGAGTATTTATTATGTATCAATATATTATTATCAGTCCATAGGGAAAGCTAAAAGTTCCTTTGTATTATCCATATTTAGGCAAATAATAGTGTTGTTACCTGTGTCTTTAATACTGGTAAAGATATTGGATATGGGTGCATTAGGAGTATGGCTGTCCTATCCAATAGCTGATTTTACTTCAGGAGTTTTATCTATATTTTTAATAAGAAAAGTATTTAACAAATTAGATTATAGAATAGAAGAAAAAGAACTAAAAGATTTAGAAAAAAGCTATTCAATGGAACCCTATAAATCAAAGGAAATTGGTAAAGATACTATATAGTAAAAGTAATATAGTTTTAGGCAGGAGATTATGGCATATAATTCCTGCCTATTTTTATGTTAAATAATATATTAAATAAAACATTGAACAAGTGTATTGTAAGTGTTATTATATATACAGATACAGTTATATC
>JAAYFV010000035.1 GCA_012728075.1 Tissierellia bacterium | reverse complement strand
ATTATCTTAGACATAATAGTAGGCTGAATTAAATCCCCCATAGCTTCAAGAATTAAAAAGGTAAGAGCTATAAAAAATTCTTTCTTGTACCTTTTTATATACTTTTTTAAATAGTTTGTATTCCCATTCATAAGTTTCTCCACCTATATCTTTTTATTATATTATATTATATTATTTAGATACCCTAAATACAAACAAAACTGAGTTGATTTTAAAACTCAGTTTTGTTATGGAAATATAGTCTTATTATTAATTCTATATTCTTAACAGATATATAGTCAAATTAAGGCTATCCATCCCACAACTAAAGGAGTGAGCTTTCTATCCATTCTATAATAAAGTAAAAGATGCATATTAACCTCCTCCCACAGGAGGAAACAAAGCTATAATATCCCCATCTTTTATTTCTCTATCTAAGGAACCATCCATTCCATTTACTAAGGCTATACTTACCTCTTTCTCATCTATATCTAAAGCTTCTATTACTTGGGATATAGTGGTACCCTCTTGAAATTTCATCAGCTGCTTTTTTCCCCTTCCTTCTCTAAAATAGGCAAATAGTCTAACTTCAACTTCTATCATAATAAACCTCCTTTCACCCATATTATATAATATGAAATTAAATAATGCATCAATGGAGTATCTTAAATTATACTGAAAAGCAAGGTGGCAGACTATGTTTATAGCCTACCACCTTTTTTAAAATATTTTCCGTTTTATTTATTAGATAAAACTAAATACTTTTTATACTCTTCAAGGCCTAATCTTTCTAATGTTTCTTCCGTTGGTATACCTTCTTCATCCCAACCTCGTACAGAGTAATATTCAGGAAGTAATTCATTTAAATGGTGTACATGTCCTTTAGATGGACCATTTGCCACTGGTTCTTCTACCAATCTTCTTGGCAATTTATCATGGGTGCTATCGATCCCCTCTCTTAAATTAAATAATTTTTCCAAATTCCATATTCTTTCTCCTGCTTCTAATAAGGTTTCGTCATTATATATATCCCCGCATACTGCATTATACATATCTACATAATCAGGTAAATTTAATCCAAATGTACTAAACACACATAATCCAATTGAATCTATTACAGCTGTTAAATCATGAAATATCTTTGCATAAGCAGCTTTGCCCTCTAATGAGAACCTATCTAATTTTTCAGGATAGCCTAATATTTCAGGACTTATCATATATCCTTTAATATGACAACCCCCTCTGTTGTTTACAGCATAGGTTATACCATGACCTTGGACGCCTCTTGGGTCATAAGCTGGGAGTTCTTGTTTCTTAACACTCATGGATATTTCAGGAACACCATAAGATTCTGCTAGTCTATAGGAACCTTCAGCTAATTTATCTCCAAATCCTTCCCTCAATCCCATCTTCTTAGTCCAACCTACTACCGCCTCTGCATCTCCCCATTTTAGGCTCAATCCATCTGCTTCTATATCTTCATCTTTAATATATCCTTTTTCGTATAATTCCATAGCGGCAGCTATAGTTGCACCTGCTGAAATAGTATCTAGTCCATATTCATTACATAACATATTGGCCTCATTTATTGCATCATAATCATATACATCACAATCTGCACCAAAAGACCATACTGTTTCATATTCTGGCCCACCTACTATAGTACCATCGGCTAATTTAACTATTCTACCACAGGCTATAGGGCATCTATAGCATGGATTCTTCCTAACTAAATGTTTCTCAGTCATAGTTTCTCCACTTATTAGATCTGCCTTTTCGGTGTAAGACTGCTGGAAGTTTCTCACAGGCAATACTCCTGATTCGTTTATTATATTTACTAAAACCGCACTACCATAAGAAGGTAGCCCACCACCAGCTACTGGGTCTTCTCTTAATATTTTAATCTTCTCCTGGGATACCTTCTTAGTTCTCTCTTCGTCAAATAGTGAAACCTTCTTAGTTCCCTTTACCACTACAGCCTTTAAATTTTTAGAACCCATTACTGCACCTACACCACCTCTGCCTGCTGCCCTGTCTATATCATTCATTACAGCAGCCATTGGAGATAGCATTTCTCCTGCAGGTCCAATACAGAGAACTTTAGCCTTTTCATGTTCTTTTTCCAATGCTTCTGTAACTTCAGAAGATGTCATTCCCCAAAGATGGGATGCATCTTTGATTTCCACATTATCATCTTCAATATACAGATAAACAGGCTTATCTCCACGACCTTCAAATATTATTGCATCATGTCCTGTAGCTTTAAAATTAGCTCCCCAATATCCTCCAGAATTTGCTATAGCAATGGTACCCGTTAATGGTGATTTGGTTATAACCATATATCTGCCACTAGTTGGTACAGGGGCCCCTGTTAAAGCTCCTGTAGCTATTATAAACTTATTTTCTTCACTTAATGGATCTACATTGGCAGGAACTTCATCCATCATAATCTTTACTCCTAGTCCTCTTGCCCCTAAATATTTTTGTGCTACTTCTAGGTCTAGTGGTTCCACTTTAATAGTCCTATCCGTTAGATTAACTCTCAAAACCTTCCCCATATAGCCATTCATGATAATCCTCCTTTAAATACTGTTGTAAAATACTTAAGCAACTGAATTTGTAAAAATAATCTTCTATACATTATTGCAATGCATTTTTCATGCCAAATGATAAAAGCCTAAACATCCCTTAAATGTCTAGGCTTTTACCATTTTTTGTTCCACTTTGGAACTACTATCTTATTTGTTGTTGTTCCTTAATAGAACGCTGTTCAAATCTAGAACAGTCAATTTTGTATTTTTTTATCTTTCTATATAGGGTATTCCGCCCAATCCCCAATGCTTCTGCTGAGTGGGTAATATTGCCTGAATATTTTTCTAATACTTTCTTTATATGGCATTTTTCCATATATTCTAATGATAAATTCTTATTCTCTACAGTCTCTATATTTTCTTGAAAAATATCCTTTTTCCCTTCAACCTTAATGGGCACATATTCCATATTTATCATTAGCTCAACAAAGTTTTCCAACTCCCTTACATTGCCTGGCCAATCATAGTTCATAAGAATATCCATCTCTTCCTGTGATATAGGCACAACTCTCTTGTTTAACCTTTTAGATACTTTATCCATAAAATATTCTATTAATAATGGTATATCTTCTTTTCTATTCCTTAAAGGCGGTATATGAATAGGCAAAACCTTTAGTCTATAATACAAATCCTTCCTGAAATTGCCTTTTTTAACTTCTTCATCTAGATCCCTATTGCTAGCTGCTATTATTCTTACATCTACAACTTTTTGATCTAATCCACCAATCCTTGATACAGTACCTTCCTCTATAACTCTTAATAATCTAGTCTGCATATCATAAGGCATTTCTCCTATTTCATCTAAGAATATAGTGCCTCCATCAGCAACTTCAAACTTTCCTGGCTGTCCACCTTTTTTGGCTCCAGTAAAGGCTCCTTCCACATATCCAAATAATTCTGATTCGATTAAACTCTTTGGTATGGCTCCGCTATTTATAGCCACAAAGGGCTCATCCCGTCTATTGCTATAATTATGAATGGATTGGGCAAATACTTCCTTTCCTGTTCCACTTTCACCAGTTATGAGTATGGTAGATTTACTATCGGCTACTTTCTTTGAAAATTCTATTGTCTTTTTAAATTCCTCATTTTCTCCTATTATTTTATCAAAGGTATATATTGCTTGTCTTCCCATTATCCTATTAGCTAGTTTTCTTTCCTTTTTAAATTCGCTAAATATATATACTATATCTAATACCTCTCCACTAGGACCAAATAAAGGATAAGCAGATAGGTTAAACCTTAATTTATTGGTTCTAGCATTTACAAACACCTCTTCATCTTTAAAATTATGTTTGGACAGGATTACATTTTTTACAGTAGGCCATCCTTTGAATAACTTGGGTACCTTTATCTTCTCGATTTCTTTAAAAGTGTATCCAAACATATTTAATACTTCCTTATTAGCCGCCTTTATATTCCCATTTAAATCTGAAATAATAACTCCCATGGGTATAGAATTGATGATATCGTATATATATTTATTGACTACATTAGGTTCATAATTACATAGAAGTAATTTATCGATTTTTAATTTGTCCCCAATATATATCTTCCCTCCCTTTAATACCTTGGTAAAAATCACTTCCCTATGCAATGGGCAAGTCTTTCCATTTTTAATTATATTGCACTCTGGAAAACATGCCTTTCCCACTTCTGTAATTTCATGAAGGGTTTTACCAATCCTAATGGTATTTCCTGGTATCGCATATTCTAAATTTAAACTTTTTACCCTAATATTTTCATTAAATCTGTTGGTACAAAGCCCTTTAACTTCTGAAGATTTTATCTCATCCCAACCTTCTTCTGTAAAGATAGAAACCTGCCTACTTCCTCCTTTTGAGTGTATATCTCCTATCAAACCTAAACCTTCTTTAAAATAGCCTTCTTCTATTAGTGTTCTAGCTCCTCTTTCCTCTTCAATATAGATTCCTACTATTTCTCCAATTGTAATATATTCTCCCATACACTAAAGCACCTCAATAGTATCTCCTGGTCTTACTGTTCCACCTTTTATTACCTTTGTAAATATACCTTCCTTGGGCATGATGCATTTTCCTACCGTCTGAGCTATAGCACAACCTGTATGACATTCCTTACCAATCTGGGTTACTTCTTGAATAGTTTCCCCTATCTTTAATCTAGTGCCTATTGGAAGTTCATAAAGTATTATACCTTCTGTAGTTATGTTCTCTGCAAAATCTCCATGTTTTAACCCTTTTATACCTTGTTTTTCCATTTTCTTAAAGCTCTCGATTCCTAAAAGGCTTACCTGTCTATGCCATTTACCTCCATGGGCATCTCCTTCTAACCCAAATCCTTCGATAAAAACCCCTTCATCTATAGGGTGTTTAACTACTCCTTTTTTGTCTGATATATTTATATCTAATACTTTGCCAATTTTATTCATAGTATCACCTTTTTTATTAGTCTACCTTTCTAATATATTCTCCTGATTTTCCTCCAAACTTTTTCATAAGTTTAATATCTCCAATTACCATATCCTTATCTACTGCCTTACACATATCATATATGGTCAATAATGCTAAGGAAACTGCAGTTAAAGCCTCCATCTCCACTCCTGTCTTTCCTATGGTCTTTACTTCCGACTCTACTTCTATAACATCTTCTAGTATATTAAATCTAATATCTACCCCAGTTAAATTTATATTATGACACATGGGTATCAATTGGCTAGTCCTTTTAGCCCCCATTATCCCTCCAACTTGAGCTACAGAGAGAACATCCCCCTTATCTATTAGGCCATCCTTTATGAGAGATATGGTCTTTTCTTTCATGTATATTTTACCAGTTGCTACAGCAACCCTTCTAGTATCTTCCTTATGCCCTACTTCTACCATATGAGCTCGACCTTCTTCGTTGAAGTGAGTAAAATCCATATTTACCCTCCTATTTGATACATTTTTTTGGATATATATTCCCCTGATTCTAACCTGTGGGATTCTGGCTTTAGTTTTATTGCATCTACTATTATCTTCTCAATATCCTGCCCCTTTCTTAAAGGATCTTTTAAGTCTATCTCATCATTAGAATGTAAACACAGCTTTAGTTTCCCTTGAGCAGTTAATCTCACTCTATTACAATGGGCACAGAATTTACAGGATACTGGATTTATTAATCCAACCTTTCCCTTTCCATTAGGTAATTTATAGTATACTGCAGGTGAGGATATATCTTCTTTTTCTACTTTTATCAGTTGAGGAACCTTCTCTAATACCATTTGATTAGATACAAAATGTTCTGATTCATATTTAATCGCTTCTCCTATGGGCATCAATTCGATAAATCTCACATCTATATATTCCCTATCCGTAAGCTTAACCAAATCCACTATTTCATCGTCATTAAATCCCCCTACTAAAACAGTATTTATCTTTATGGGAACAAGCCCTGCATCTTTTGCAGCTTGAATACCTTCCAATACATCTATAAGCTTACCACCCCTTGTAATATAGGAGTATTTATTTTCATCTAGTGTATCTAATGATATATTTACCCTATTAAGCCCTGCAGATTTCAAATCTTTAGCGTATTTTTTTAAAAGAATGCCATTAGTAGTCATAGCTAGATCTTCTATTCCCTCTAGATCCCCTATACCTTGAAGGATATCAACTATCCCCTTTCTGATCAAAGGTTCTCCTCCTGTTATACGGATTTTCTTAATTCCTAACCCTTCAAATATCCTTGCAACTTCCACTATCTCTTCTACCGATAGTATATCATCATGGCTAGTTTTAGATACACCTTCCTTAGGCATACAGTATCTACATCTTAAATTGCATAGATCTGTTACAGATATACGTAAATAGTTTATATTTCTTCCAAATGGGTCCTTCAAAATGTCCACCTTCTTCCTTTGTTTGAAAAAGCATTTCAGAATATTAATATAATTATACCACAAAAAAAGCCCTTCCAAAATCACTTTTGGTAGGCTCTTCTCCTTTTATGTATTGAAATGGATCAAACCAAATTGTAGTTGGAAAATAACGAGAATGTAATTCAAAATTATATACCCTTCCATCCAAATCCTTAAAGGATACAAAATAACTATTATGGATTGGAGAATAATCTATATTTAAAAAGCACAAATTTTTATCAGGATAATTTGTTTTAACATAGTTTATTGCAGAAATTTTTCCTATCTGTTTAGGAATAATCCCACTTATCCATAAAATAATTATCAAGGCTATTACGTAAACTATAGCTAGTCTTTTAGTATTGATTATCATTTTCCTCCCCTACCTTTTTATTTTATACTTCCCTCTATAATATATAACAGTATTTATGGTATATTTGTGACAACTTTATCTAAAGTTTTTGTAGATATTTATACCATAGGTAACATAATACTGAGTATAAATTCTCCTTCATCATATTCATAGTTTAATATTCCATTATACTCTTCCACTACTGTTGCCATACTTTTTATACCAAAACCATGCTTTTCTTTATTATCCTTAGTTGTCTTAAGCTGTCCATATTCATCTATTGGATTGCATATTGTAGGATTGGATATTTCCATAAATAGATAGTCTTTATATGGATTTATCCTTACTTTTATATTCCTTTTATCTATATCCTCTATTTTTTCATTAGCTTCTATTCCATTATCTATGGCATTCCCCAATATTATACACAAGTCCATGGGCCTTATATTTATATTATCTGGAATAATCACCTTCATATCTATGTCTATATTCTTCTTTTCCCCTTCTGATCTCTTCTGATTTAGAATAGCATCTACCACATCATTTCCCGTTTTAATCCATGTATAAACTTGAAACTTTTCCTCTTTTAAATTATTTATGTATTCACTAACTAATTCTAACTTACCTTGTTCCAATAATTTTTCTATGCAAATAATATGGTTCTTAAAATCATGATGGGTTTTTCTAACTTCTTCATATATATTTTCTTTTTCTTTAATTTCTTTTCTCAACATTTCATTTTTTATTTCTATTATCTTATAATTACTACTCTTTCTATAGAATCTGTTTAATTATATAAATACATAATATGTAATTAACACTATTAGCAAAGAACCCATATTAATAATAATGGTTAAATATTGAGCCTCTACATTTAATTCATTTAAAATTAAACTGATATTAAATATAACTAACAGATTTATCCCAGATATTAAATAGACAAATAATATCCAATACCAATAATAGCGGGGTATGTCTGACTCCCTTTCTACATAGTTGTTTTTTATTATCCTTAGAATTATAAACAATAGTAATTTTGATATCTGGGAAAATAGTATTCTTGCCCAGGTTTGATTTGCAATTATATCCTTTACATCTTTACCTATAAATTTGCTTATAATATTTACAGCTATAATATCTCCAAATATTAAAAAGAAATAGAACATAGTTACAAAGAATATTTTCTCTTTTATATCCCCAGAAAATAGTTTGTAAGCTATGAATAATAGAGCCATATATACTAAAATAACATGCAATATAAAGCCTATATTAATCTCTGTCAATATAAATATAAGAGTTGATAATAATAAAATGGATATGCGATAATGTCTGTCTTCTACATTCCTATTCTTCTTTAGCATAAGTCCTAAAAAATCAAAAAATAAAAGAACTTCTATTAAGGACAAAATATATTCGTATAAGCTCCATAGTATATACTGGGGCATTTTTATCCTCTCCTTGCCATATTGATAAAACTTTTCTTTACTTCTTCTAATCTATATCTGCTAACAGGCAGTTTTTCTCCATTATCTAAGGTTATATCCAAATTTCCTATACTTCTAATATATCTACCATTTACTAGACAACTTCTATGTATTGGAATAAATCCTTTAGGAATAAATACATCTTCTACATCCTTAAATCTTCTAATAGTAGTCCTATACTTACTATTGAAAGTTTTTATTTGTACAACTCTATCAATAAATTCAAAATATAATATATCGCTAATATATAAAGCTATATCTCCACAGGTAGTCTTAAATATATGTTTTTCATCTTCAAGCTTTTCCATAGCATTGTTCAAAACTTCTTCTAATTCTATATCTAAATAAGTTTTTCTTATAAACCTGAAGGTATTATATTTAAAAACCTTGTATACTTTATCTTCCATAGAAGTTATAAACACCAGTAGGAATTCATCATCCCTTTTCCTAATGAGCTCAGCTATTTCCATGCCATCCTTTTTAGGCATATTTATATCTAAAAATACAATGTCAAAAGGCTTGTCCATACTGTCATAAGCCCTTAATAACTCTATTCCATCTACAAATTTATAAGTATTGGCATGAATATTATATTGTTTCAAGATCTCAACTATCCTACTCTCAATATAATCCAAAAAATATATGTCATCATCGCATATGCCAATATTTAGCACCAATATCATCCCCTGTAAGAATATTCTGATTATAGATTATCATGAATTACATAGGATGACAATGCAAAAACCTCCTATATCCATCTGGAGGTTTTTGCTATTATGATAATAATCCTTATACCCACACCCACATTCCTTTGGTTTTACTACCTCTTCACTGGCTTCTTAGGTTCGTAAGCTATAAACATTGATTGCTTTCCTTCTGCTGATGTAGCCATTTTCTTTGACAGTTTAGCTATGTTTTTTAAAACTTTTGTCTTTGTGTTATCCACCTGGAACCCTCCTTTCCAAAAAGATTTGTTTAACTATAGAATAAGCAATTGAAAACATCGTTATAGCCAACATGAACCATATATCTATTAGGTCCGCCTTTATTGCAAATCCCAAAACCCCATTTATGCTTAAAATTAATATCCTCGTTCTAGATATTCTTTTATTCTTTTCCATCTCTTCTTTCGTCTTTGGATTATTTTTATTTTCTATTGGAGCAAAGTTAAATATAACTAGTATAGAAATTATTAATAAAATTAATCCTATAAAGGGCTTATAAATAGCTGATGTTATACAGTTTATAATTATTAAAACTATATAAGTAAATACAGAATAGATATAGCATTCGTAATAGTGGTTTGCATGATAGCCCCCTGTATAGGACTTTAATAAAAAATGTACTGTTAAAAACACTACAGCAGAGATAAAATTCCCTATTAAAATTCCTAGTATCAATATACTAATGGATATAAGTAAGGTAGAAATAAGTAATTCCAATCCATAAATATATGTATCTCTATCTTCTATATCTATTATATTGTTGATTATTAAATAGAAACTTATATCTTCAGCTAATTTATGTAACATCTACACCCTCCATAAAATCCAATCTTATTTTGAATATACCATATTTAATATAAGTTTTGTCAAAAACGGTACGAATGGTAGGAAAAACGGTATGAATAGTAAAAACAGAACCTCCATTCCTAAGAACAGAGGTTTATAATCACTCAACTATAATAATCTCACCTATATTTTCAAATCCATATCCTCCTAAGGCTTCTACCCTTTCTTTAAATTCCTTAGATTTTAAAGTCCTTATGAATTTCTTAACCCTTTCATCTTCAAGTAATTCATAAGGTAGTAGAAAGTCATAGTCTTCATAGGCTATGTCGATAAAATCTAAATCCGAAGCCTTAGCTGCCGAATAAATGCCCAATCCTACAGTAGCAGATCCAGTTTTTACCGCTGTAGCTACTGCCATATGGGTAGTCATCTCCCTATCGTAGCCTTTTATATTGGTCGGATCGATATTTTCCTTATTCAGATAATAATCCAATAGGATTCTAGTACCAGCACCTCTTTGTCTATTTACATATATAACGTCTTCTCTTAATAAGTCTGAAAAATCCTTAATCCCTTTAGGATTTCCTTTTTCTACTATAAAGCCTTGATGCCTTTTAACCCCTTTTATAATTGCCATCTTCTGTCCTGGAAAATATCTCTTCACATAAGAGATATTATATTCCCCCGTTTCCAAATCTAGTAGATGGATTGGTGCAATATGGCACTCTCCCCTTTTCATGGCCAGAATGCCACCCATGCTTCCTACATGGCCAGAAGTTAAATGCATCATATCCCCCAATATATCCATTATAATATCATGACTACCTATGGATACTAAGGTCCTTTTTATCTGAGATAAGGGCTTTAATAATCTTACATTAACCTTATCACCAGCTTCCACACCCTCTAAATTTTGAGGGATTATAGCTATTCCATCGGCTTTTACCAAGGACATAGTAACTCCTGCACCACTTGATAAAGGGGTAGCCACTAGCTTGTCATCTACATAACCTAAATTAACCCTTACTAATTCCCTACTCTTTAGAGAGGAAACTATCTTTTTAGAACTAATAGCTTCAACAATCAAATCCTCCTCTTCCTCTAGACCTATGTATTTTAATATTAAAGGTCTAACGAAAGTTTCAAACACTAAATAAGAGGATACAGGATATCCT
>JAAYFV010000034.1 GCA_012728075.1 Tissierellia bacterium | reverse complement strand
GAAGGATACTTTGAATAAGTATTGAATTTTATAGAATATTAACAAAGAAAAACAAAGTATTTTATGTTATGCTAATATAGCTAATTATTTAAAAGAGGAGGTTAAAGGATGGCAAAACAATATATTTAAGCAGTACCAAATTTTAGTGAAGGTAGAAGGCAAGAAGTAATCGATGCTATTGCTAATGAGATTAAAAATAAAGAAGGGGTAACCCTAGTAAGTGTTGAACCAGAATATGACTTCAACAGAACAGTACTTACCATATTAGGAGAACCAGAGCCATTAAAAGAAGCTCTAATAGCTATGGCGGGAAAAGCATACGAATTAATTGATATGAGAGAACAAGAAGGTTCTCATCCAAGAATAGGTGCTCAGGATACTATACCATTATATCCCTTTAGAAATATAAGCCTAGAGGAAGTAAAAGAAATAGCAGAGGAAATAGGACAAGAACTATTTGAGAAATATAAAGTACCTATATATTTCTCAGGAGAAAATGCAAGAACAGAAGAAAAAAAGAGCATATCCTTCATAAGAAAAGGGCAATATGAAGGTTTAAAGGCATTATTAGAAGACAAAAATCATCCAGATTATGAAAGGAGAAAACCGGATCTATCTGTAGATGGAAAACTAAGTGACAAATACGGTGCAACTATAGTATCAGCAGATATGGAAGGGCTAACAGCTTATAATGTATTTTTAGATACAGAAGATGTAAGCATAGCAAAAGAAATAGCCAAAGCTGTAAGGGGACCTAGCGGTGGATTTTCTACAGTAAGAGCAGTAGGAATCAAATTCCCTGAAAGGGAAGGTACAGTAGTGTCTATGAATATGTTTGATTGCAGCAAAACCCCCCTATATAGCACCTTTGTATTGGTAAAACTAGAAGCAAGGAGATATGGTGTACAAGTTACAGGTTCTGAACTAGTAGGTCCTGTAAAATTAGATTATCTATTGAACAATGTAGAATTCTATCTAGGATTACAAGGCTTTAGAAAAGAGCAAATACTAGAGCATCACTTAATCGAGGAATAATTATTATAACTATCAGAAATGGGTTATAGTCCATTTCTGATAGTTATTTATTAAATATAAAATATAAGGGAGGAGAAGAGATGAATTTTAAGCAAAAAAAATTATTTAGCTTTGTGCTGGTATTTTTATTAATAATAGGTATATCTACAGTACCTGTAAATGCCAGTGGGGATAAAATCAATATAACTATATTAGGAACAACTGATGTTCATGGGAATATATATAATTGGTCCTATGAAGATGGGGAAGAAGTAGATAATATAGGATTTGCAAAAATCTATTCAGTAGTGAAAGAGGTAAGAGAAGAAAATCCCAACACCCTGCTAATTGACAATGGGGATACTATTCAAGGGACGCTATTAACAGACGATCTTTATAATTACGATTTAGAAAAACCAAATCCTATAATAGATGTTATGAATTTTATGGGATACGATTCTATGACTTTAGGGAATCATGAATTTAACTTTGGATTAGATTTGATAAAAAAGATTGAAAAGGAAGCTGAATTTCCAATCTTGGCTGCTAATGTATATAATGCAAAGGATAATACAAATTATATGAAACCCTACATTGTAAAAGATGTGGCAGGAGTTAAGGTAGGTATATTAGGTCTTACTAATCCAAATATACCAAGATGGGACGGGGTAAAGGTTAAAGATTTAAAGTTTGAAGCATTAGATGAAGCAGCAGATAAGTACATAAAGGAATTAAGAGAAAAGGAAAAAGTAGATGTAATAATAGTTACAGCCCATGCAGGCTTAGATCAAGAATATGGACCTCAGGATGAAGCGAGGAGAATTGTTGAAAACAATCCAGATGTAGATGTTTTATTGGTAGGGCATGGCCATATTACAGTAAATGAAACTATAGGGAATACTGTAGTAGGTGGTGCTAGAGATGCAGGAAGACAAGTGGTTCGCTTTGATTTAGAATTGGAAAAGCAAGGAGATACTTGGGAAGTAGTAGATAGAAAAGTAGATATAATAGAAGTAGAAAACTACGAAGCATCGGAAGAATTGAAGGAATATGCACAAGAGTATCATAAAGCTACTCTTGATTTTATATCTAGGGAAATAGGCTATGCAACAGAGGATTTACATCCTGCATCAGAGATTAAGGGTATTCCTGAAGGACAGCTTAGGGATACAGCGGTAGTAGATCTCATAAACAATGTACAGCTAAAATATTCAGGAGCTGATATATCAGCGGCAGCTTTATTTAAAAATGATGCTAATATTAAAAAAGGACCTATCACTTTCGCCGATGTATTTGATATATATAAGTATCCAAATACCTTAAAAGTTGTAGAAGTGACAGGAAAAGAATTAAAAGACTACATGGAATGGTCAGCAGCTTATTATAATACCTACAAACCAGGAGATGTTACTATAAGTTTTAATCCCAATATAAGAGGTTATAAATATGACATGTTCCAAGGAGTCGATTACAAGATTGATATATCTAAGTCAGAAGGAGAAAGAATAGTAGATCTAAAGTTTAAAGGTAAACCTGTAAAACCTGATGATAAGTTTAAATTGGCTATAAACGATTATAGATACTCTGGGTTATACAACGAGGGCATTATAAAGGGAGAACCTATATTTGAGTCAGATCCAATTTCTATGAGAAGCTATATAGCACAATATATAGAAGAGGTAAAGACTATAGAGCCAAAGGTGGATAACAATTGGGAAATCATAGGTGCAGATTTAGATCATCCTCTGAGAGATTATATAATCAATGAAGTAAATGAAGGGAGAATAGAAATACCTGTATCAGAAGATGGTAGAAGTTATAATGCTAAGGCTTTAAATGTGTATGAGTTGATAGAAGAGGGAGTAATACCAGAAGAAGTATTGAAAGAATATGGTATAGCCAAAGAAGAAAATGAAAAAACAGAAATAGCAACTCCACCAAAGCAAGAGGTAAAAGAAGAAGTATATATAGTAAAATCTGGGGATGTGTTGTGGAAGATTGCTAAGAAGTTTGGTACTACTTGGCAAAGATTGGCAGAGTTCAACAAATTAAAGAATCCCCATTTAATATTCCCTGGTCAAAGAATAATAATACCTGCAAATTAAAAACACTTACCTACCCTAGGTGCACATCTAGGGTAGGTGTATAAAATTCGACGAATAAATCCTTTTACTCCATATATTTCCCGGGAAAAAAATTAAATTGAAATAAAAAAAGGAAATTTGGCATTTGTATAGAATAATTATATATGTATGATTATCTGGAGGGATAATATGGGTAGAAAGCCTAGAATCCAGTATTATGGAGCTATATATCATATAATTCAAGGGAATAATGATGAAGATAATAGGATTCCAATTTTTAAAAATGACAAAGACAAGGAACAGCTATTGAGAATTATAAGCGAAACTAAGGAAATATATGATTTTAGAATGTTTGCTTATGTTATAATGGATGAACACTATCATCTATTAATCCAAACCCTTAATATCCCTATTAGCAAGATAATGCATCAAATAAATAGTAGATATGCTAAATACTATAATCAAACTACTGGCAATACAGGCTCTGTATTTAAGAAAAGATATAAGAGCGTATTAGTACAGGATGAATCTTATCTACTGAATTTAATTAAATATATACACTATAATCCTGTAGCTGACAATATATGTTCTACTGTAGTAGAATACAAGTGGAGTAGCGATGTATTCTACAGGGTTAACATGGACAATATAGTGGATATAGATATGCTATTAGATGGAATTTCTTCTAATAGAATAGAAGCTATTAGAGGATATGAGAAGTTCATGGCAGAGGAAAGTTTAGAATATCATATTTTAAAGAAAAAATACGAAGAAGAGTATATAATAGGGAAAAGTAATTTAAAGCAATCTATAGAGGAAAGTATATTAAGCCTAGAAGAAATATTAAACTCCGTATGTCCTACTCCTGTGGAGTTTAATCTAATAAAGGGAGGTTCTAGGAAGAGATATTTAAGTAAGTATAAGAGGGAATATATTGATTTATCTAGGAAAGAGGGATATTCTTATGATGCTATAGGTAGCTATATAGGTATAACAGCAACTGCTGCAAGAAATTTAGAAAGCAAAGGGGACTAATATGATGGAATTGGAAAGGAAATTTCGAATAATTAAAGATGGGGAAAGAGTATTTGGAGAAGGCCCCTGTATGTTGCTAGAAAAAGTAGATGAATGTGGAAGCTTAAACAAGGCTGCACAAGAGTTGAACATGTCCTATAGTAAAGCTTGGTCTATTATACACAGGGCAGAGGTGAAGTTAAAAATTAAACTTTTAGAAACCAAAATTGGAGGAGAAGAAGGTGGAGGCTCTTATTTAACCTATGAGGCTAAGTCCCTTATTAAAGCTTATAGAGATTTTTGTAAGGAAGCTGATGAAGTGATAGGGGAGCTTTTTAAAAAGTATTTTATTGATGAATAATATTTTTTTAGTATCGTTATAGTTATGGAAAAATAACGGATATGGAGGATAGTATGATTAAAACTAAAAAGAAACATTATGTATATATATTCACTATAATATTAATACTAGTATTTTTCATATCTTTTGGAATAGGTAGATATCCAGTGAATGTGGTTCAATTGTTAAAGGTTCTATTATCAAAGTTTTTTCCTATAGATAAGGATTGGCCAGATACCATTAATACCATAGTATTTCAAGTGAGGCTCCCTCGAATAATAGGGGCTATGTTAGTTGGAACATCCTTATCTCTTTCAGGGGCAGTTTATCAAGGTATGTTCAAAAACCCTTTAGTCTCTCCAGATATATTAGGGGTTTCATCAGGAGCAGCTTTTGGGGCGGCTTTGGCCATATATCTATCTTTTAATACTGTAGGGATACAGATAACTTCATTTATCTTTGGCCTTATAGCAGTTGGACTAGTATATTTGATTAGTACTAAAATCAAAGAAGATCCTATAATATCTTTGGTAATTACTGGTGTATTAGTAGGTTCCATATTTACAGCCCTTACATCTTTAATAAAGTATTTGGCAGATACAGACGATAAACTACCTACTATAACTTTTTGGCTTATGGGTAGTTTGGCTAGTATATCTCCTAGGGATATAAAAGCTATAGTATTGCCTATATTGTTGGGGATTATTCCTTTATTTATATTAAGATGGAGGTTAAATGTATTATCCTTAGAGGAAGGGGAAGCAAAGACTTTAGGGTTAAATACAGCTAGACTTAGGATAATAGTTATAATGTGCTCCACATTGATGACAGCTGCTTCTGTATCTGTATCCGGGATGATAGGCTGGATAGGATTGGTGATTCCCCATTTAAGCAGGATGATAGTAGGGCCAGATTATAGGATTTTGCTTCCCACTACTTTATTATTAGGAAGTACTTATTTATTATTAATAGACAATATAGCTCGGGGACTGACAACAGTAGAAATACCTTTGGGGATACTTACTTCCCTAGTAGGGGCACCTTTCTTTATAATTTTATTGTTGACTAATAAAAGGAGCTGAATATTATGTTATATGTAAAGGATTTAAGTTGTGGATACAAGGATAAACCTATAGTTGAGAAGGTATCCTTTAATGGGAAGCCAGGTGATATAATTTGTTTATTAGGCCCCAATGGTTCAGGTAAGTCTACATTGATAAAAACATTGGTGGGATTGTTAGAACCAATGGAAGGTAGTGTATATATAGGAGATGAAAATATTAAAACTTGGACTTGGAATAGAAGGGCTAAAACCATTAGCTATATACCTCAAACCTTTAGTTCTACTTTTCAATATACTGGATTGGATATAGTACTTATGGGAAGAACCTCTTATTTAGGTTTTGGTTCTTCACCTACTGAGGAGGATGAAAGGATAGCTTTAGAAGCTATGGAAATGCTTAAAATATTAAATTTAAAGGATAAAATTTATTCTAAGATGAGTGGTGGGGAACGACAATTAGTAAAGATTGCCCAAGCTATAGCCCAGCAATCTAAGATAATAATAATGGATGAGCCTACAAATAATTTAGATTTTGGTAATCAAATAACTACATTAAACTATCTAAATAAATGTGCTGATAGGGGAATGATGGTTATCATGGCTACCCATTTTCCAGAACAAGCATTGTCTTTTGGTACTAAGGCACTTTTAGTAAAGAATGGGGGAGTTGAAGTAGTAGAGGAGCCTGAGAAAAATTTAAAGGATGCTGATCTTAAAAAATTATATGATGTGGATGTAGAAATAGTAGAATTAAGGCGTAAAGATAAAATTGTAAAGATGTGTTTACCAGTATACTAAAATTTTAGGAGGGAAAACAGATGAATAATAGAACTATGATAAACAAAAGGATTATATCCATGTTTATGCTTGTCATAATGATTATTTCTTTGACAGCAGGTTGTGCTAAAGAGCCTGTCCAAGAGGATACTACACAAGGGGATCTTACTCAAGATGAGGCTATTGCAGATTTTATAGAAATAGTAGATATGGCGGATAGGACTGTTACCATACCAGCAGAAGTGGATACCATATTTTCCACAGGTCCAGTAGGTACCATCCTCATATATTCGTTAAACCCAGATAAGATGGTGGGATGGAACTATGAGCTTAGGGAAGGAGAAAAACGCTACATAGATGAAAAGTATCACGATTTACCTAATTTAGGTGGTGCAGGTAAGGAGTCCATAAATGTAGAGGAAGTGCTAAAGGTAGATCCAGATGTTTTAATAGCTATGGGAACCATAGATGATACTTTTATTTCTCAAACTGATGAATTGCAGGAAAAAATGGGGAAACCTATTGTAATATTAGATGAGGATATATATAAGTTAGATAAAGCTTATGAAATATTAGGCAAAGTTATGGGGGAAGAGAATAGAGCTGAGGAATTGGGTAAATACTGTAGGGAGGCCTTAGAGGATATAGAAAAAAATTCCGCCCAAATTACCGATGATATGAAAGTAGATATATATTACGCTGAAGGACCTAGTGGATTGGAGACAGAACCTGCAGGTTCTTGGCATGCTCAAGTTATAGATATGGTAGGAGGAAATAATGTAGCTAAAGTAGAGATAAAAGAAGGTAAGGGTAAATCGGAAGTATCTATAGAACAACTACTCCTATGGGATCCAGAGATAATAATATCTTGGGATGATGAAAGAGGTGGATATTATTCAGGTATACTTAAGGATCCAGCTTGGAAGGACATAACAGCG
The DNA here is from genome assembly GCA_012728075.1 of Tissierellia bacterium. Taxonomy (GTDB): domain Bacteria; phylum Bacillota; class Clostridia; order Tissierellales; family Tepidimicrobiaceae; genus Keratinibaculum. The sequence continues at coordinate 601 of JAAYFV010000034.1, read as the reverse complement.
GTAAAAAAGGGAGAAGTATATGAAATACCCAATAAGCCTTTCAATTGGTTTGATAGACCACCTTCTGTGAATAGGATATTAGGATTAAAATGGATAGGGAATCTATTGTATCCAGATATATATGATTTTGATATGAGAGAAGAAGTAAAGGAATTTTATGATAAGTTCTATCATTATCAATTAACAGAAGAGGAGATAGATGAACTACTTGAAAATACTATAAGAGATTAAAAGAAATAGCTATCTTCTTATAAGAAGATAGCTATTTTGTATATTAAGATAACTGAGTTGTTGATTAAGTTGGAATAAGATGGGTAATTGTAAGTTAAGGATAAAATTATTAAATTGTATAAATTCTACAAAGGAATATAATTACCTTTGGAGAAATATATTCTTATGGAAATATATTCCTTGTAAATTAATTAAATAAATATAAGGAGGTAAATAAGATGAATTTTAGGAACAAACGGATACTTTGTCTATTCCTATCTTTGGCATTGATATTGTCCATATTTTTACCTATAGGGAATAAGGTTTTAGCTGAGGAGGCTAAGTCTACCAAACTTACTATTGTTCACACTAATGATGTCCATAGTAGGGT
>JAAYFV010000227.1 GCA_012728075.1 Tissierellia bacterium | reverse complement strand
ATAAGGCTTTATGAGATTTATAGTTAAGAGACTATACCCTAGTAGCTGAATCCTGTGACGCTACCACTTATTATTAAGTGAAAAATCATATTGATACTATTTAATATGATTTTAGAAACCAGGAATGAATATGAACAGTAGTAGTATAGAGGTAGCAAAGGCAGCTATTAAATTGGCGGTATCCACTAGGGAAGAGGAGAAGATAATAATAGATGAATTGAAAAAAGAAGGCATTAAATCTTGTGCAGTAGATATTGGAGGAGATCTAATCAATTCTATACCTACTATTATAGAGAGGGCTTTGGTAGCATCAAAGAAGACTGGGATTATAAAGGATATTCATGTCCATGAAGGAGCAGTAGCAGGGGCAGCTAAGGATGCTATAAGCCAATTAAATTCTAAAGCATTAGGTCTTAATTTTGGTGGGAAATTAGGTATAGCTAGATCAGGAGAACATGTAGTGGTATGCTTATTTATAAGTATAGGACTACTTCATCTAAACGATTTAGCCATAGCGGTAGGTCATAGATCTATTCCCCTGGTGGATTAAAAAATAAAAGATTGTTGACAAAAGCTTCATAAAATATTATAATCTAATCATATATTTTTTTGTAGGTAGCCGAAAGGCTAAGGGTAGAAAGGTAGATTGGTAGATTTAAGTAAAATTAAAAATTAATATTTAGGAGGATGGTAGCATGGTAGGAAAAAAACACCTTACCAGTCTAAGTAGATGCTTAGGCTTTATTTTGTTATTGATTATTAGCTTATCTTTAAATGGATGTTCATCTCAAAAAGAAGAAGTATTTTCCATAGGGATTAGTCAAATCATTGAAAATCCTGTACTAGATTTAGCTCGGGAAGGATTTATTGATGCCTTAAAGGAGAAAGGATACGAGGATGGGAAAAATATTAAAATAGATACTCAATTTGCCCAAGGGGATATAGCTTTGACTACTACTATAGCCCAAAACTTCGTATCTCAAAAAAAGGATTTAATATTTGCCATATCTACCCCATCAGCTCAATCGGCTTTTCAATCTACTAAAGAAATTCCTATACTATTTACAGCGGTGACAGATCCTGTATCTGCAGGACTTGTAAAAAATTTAGACTCGCCAGAGGGAAATATTACTGGAACTACTGATTTAGTTCCCGTAGATAAACAATTGGAGTTGGGAAAGAAGATATTTCCCAATGTAAAGAAGGTGGGAATCCCCTACAATACTAGTGAAGTAAATTCTCAAGTGCAAGTGGAATTGGCTAAGGAAGCAGCTGAAAAACAAGGCCTTGAAATAGTAGATATACCTGTAACCAATTCATCAGAAATAGAACCAGCCCTTAGGGCCAAAGCTCAAGAGATAGATTTACTATTCCTTCCTTCAGATAATTTGATAGCTTCTAGTATGTCTATAATCACCAAAGTAGCCTTAGATAACAAAGTAGGCACTATTGGTGTAGATGAACCTATGGTTAAAAATGGTGCTTTAGCCTGCGAAGGATTGGATTATTATAAATTAGGCTATGAAACAGGCCTTATGGCTGTAGATATAATGAATGGAAAAGAAATAAAGGACATATCTGTTTTTAGACCTAAGGATACTCAACTTACTATAAATCAAAATATAGCTAACAAACTGGGAATTAATATTCCAAAAGAAATATTAGAAGAAGCTATTATAGTAGAGGGGGAGAAGTAAATGCAGGAATTTTTATTAGGTGTAGTTCAACAGAGTTTAATATTTTCCATTGCAGTTATGGGAATATATATAAGTTATGAGATTCTCAAATTTGCTGATTTATCAGCAGATGGAAGTTTTACTTTAGGAGCTAGTGTATCGGCAATACTTATAATTAAGGGAGTTAACCCCTTTATAGCTTTGATATTTTCTATGTTAGCAGGAGCTATAGCAGGAGCTATAACAGGCATATTAAATGTAAAGCTTAAAATACAGGATATACTCTCAAGTATATTAGTGATGGTAGGTCTTTATTCCATAAATTTAAGGATAATGGGAAGGGCTAATCTCCCCTTATTTGCTGAGTATAATATATTTTCAAAAGGGAATATATTATTTACCATAATTATTTTAGCATCTATTTCTGTAGTATTTTTTACATTATTCTACAAAACCAAATTAGGATATCTACTAAAAGGCATAGGGGATAATGAAAATATGATTATATCTTTAGGGATTAATACTGGTGCTATTAAGATATTTGCTATTTCTTTATCCAATGCTTTTATAGCATTATCAGGAGGGATATTAGCCCAATACCAAGGTTTTAGTGATATAAATATGGGTACTGGGATTATGATTATGGGACTTGCTTCTATAATTATTGGATTTAACCTATTTAGGAAATTAAATCTAGCTAATTCCAGTATATTGTGTATACTTGGGACTTTAATATATAGAACTAGTATAGCATTAAGTTTAAAAATTGGATTTAATCCTAGTGATTTAAAGCTTATCAGTTCCATTATAGTTATAATAGCTTTATCCTTAGGTAGTGGAAAAGGAATGTTTAAAAAGAAAAAGATTTTAATGGAAGAAAAGGATAAATCTATTTCAAAGCTTAAGAAGGTAGGTAGTGAAAATGCTTAAGTTAAACAATATTTCAAAAACATTTAATAAAGAAAGTATAAATGAGCAAAAATTGTTTAATAATTTTTCTTTAAATATAGAAGATGGAGATTTCATATCCATAATAGGGAGTAATGGTGCAGGGAAATCCACTCTACTAAATTTAATATCTGGAAGTATAGAAGTAGATGAAGGGAGTATTGTTTTAAATGGAATGGATATAACAAATGAAGGAGAATATGAAAGATGTAGGAGGATATCTAGAATATTTCAAGATCCATCTATGGGTACCAATCCTTCCATGACCATATATGAAAATCTATCTATGGCGAAGAATAAAGGAAAAAGGTTTGGGCTTAGCTTTTTAATAGATAAAGAGGATGAAGAATATTTTAAAGAATCATTAAAGGTTTTAGGATTAAATTTAGAAGATAAATTAAACACCCCTATTTCTCAACTTTCTGGTGGGCAAAGACAATCCTTAGCATTGATAATGGCAGTTATGGGGAATCCAGAAGTATTATTATTAGATGAGCATACAGCAGCATTGGATCCTAAAACTAGTGAAATTATTATGGATATTACAAGTAGGATAGTAGAGGAAAGAAATATTACTACTATTATGGTAACCCATAATATAGAACATGCTATAAAGTATGGAAATAGATTGATAATGCTCCATATGGGGAGGAAAACAGTAGATATAGAGGGGGATACGAAGAGCTCTTTAACCAAGGAAGAGTTATTATCCTTATTTAAAAATGTAAGTGATAAAAGTTTATTTGTATAAAAAAGAGACTAAATTTAGTCTCTTTTTTTGTGGGAATAAGTTTATAGAACTATCTATGTTGGAAAATGTAAAAATGATAAAGTATAATAAGAATAAGAGTTGTTCTATTTCAAAGGAAAAGGTGAAAACTTATGGAAAAAACAATTATTGAATATTTGAAAACTTATAAGAGAAATACTATTCCTTTAAGCCAATTGGAAAATTTATTGACAGGCAGAGAAACCTATGAGGATTTTGCAGATGTTGTGGAGAATTTAGTGGATAAGGGAATTTTAATACCTATAAATTCCCATGGTACTAATGGCAAATCTATCCCTTTATATAATACATATCGTATAATTAAATTCAATTTAAGAGAAACTCTTAATAGTGAAATTCAATACTACAGTATTAAATTCAATCCTAATATTCAATTAGATATATATTTTTCATTGGATGAGGAAGAATGGTATAAGGACTTACCTTATATAGAAAAAATCCACTTTTATTTAAATGAAAAAGGACTCCCAGATGACTATACTACTACTCCAGAAAGATCTTTTCAGCTGGTAGGGGATGAAAAATGGATTGATGAAAAAGATGGTAAGAGATTGTTAGAAAGGATTAAACTTTGGGATAAACTGAAGATAACGACTAATCCAGATCCTTTGATGTTGGCAATAAATCCATTAAAACTTAAAAGAAGTGATCATATTCATTTGGCAGTAGAAAATAAAGCCACATTTTATGCTCTGATGGATTCAATAAAGGATACGGAATTTACATCTTTAGTATATGGTGCTGGCTGGAAGATAGTGTCGAATATCCATAGGCTCCCTACTCAGTTAGGATTAGAAGAGGATTTACATAGAGTCTATTACTTTGGGGACATAGATGCAGAAGGCATTTTCATTTGGTATTATCTATATGAAAAATACCAAATAGAATTAGCCCTTCCCTTTTATAAAGCTTTATTAAAAAAGGACTATTCTATTGGTAAACAGACTCAGCAGAAAAATAAAATTGCCATAGAAAAGTTTAAAAGTCATTTTGGAGAAATGGAAATAAGTATTATAGATGAATTAATTTGTAGGGAAAGTTATATTCCCCAAGAAGGATTAAAACAGGAAGAATTAATAAGTATCTGGAGGAATAGCATATGGATATTTCCATAAAGAACATAACTGAAAACTATAGGGATAGGATGGAAAGACTGGTATTATTTGATCCCCTATATACATTAGAAAGAAAATCAGGAAAAGATAATAGAAGTAAACCTATAGACTACTATGGATTAGGGTTTTTAAGTTTACTATTCTTTTTTGAGAACATGTTGATTAGGAATAAAAAAGCTGGAGTGCTGGAATTGGCAGAATTCTTATCTAAACTTACTCAGGAGGAATATGAATTAAATTTTGAAGAATATATAAAATTGTCTAGAGAGATAATTCAGGTATTCCGTCCTCCTAGTGGTAGGAGAAATAGCCGAGAATTTTATAATTGGGAGACAGGAAAAGAGGAAGTAATCCAATATTCCATACTAAAGGCTTCCCATTTTGATACAAAGACCAATACCCAATATTATGAATTAGATGAACAGGGATTAGAGCTTATATTTGCAACTAAGGAGTTTTTTTCTGAATTTCAGCTTTCTATAAATCAGCTGATACTTAGAAAACAATTGGAAAAAGGAGAGTTTGTTGGTGCTTTGCGTCAAATAGATGAAATGAGAATGGATGTAAAGGGTTTACAGGATAAAATATATAGGATAAAGCATGAAATTCAAAGGAATATTGTATCAGATGAAACTTATAAACGATATGAATCAATTGTCGATGATATTCACTTTAGATTAAGTCGTGAAAATGAAGAGTTTGAAGAATTGAAATCCTTTATAAAGGAAACAAGAGAAAGGTTAGAGCATGAAAAAAGGGAAGAAAAGATGAGAAAGGCTTATGGATTAATCCTTAGAATTGATAAGGAATTAGGAGAGGTTCACTATGAACATAGGCAATTATTATCTCAGAGTATAGATATGAAGACTACTGCTTTAAATGCTGCACAAGAATCTCTTTATTATATAGGAATTGATTCCTTTAATTTTAAAGACCAGGTAACCAATAAATTATTATCAGCTCCTTTACCCTTAGAAGCTTCTAGAAGATTAGTAGAACCTTTTTTATATTTAGAAAAGGGAGAATTTTGGTCTCCTTTGGCTGTGTTTTCGAAACAGAGAATAGGGAAAAGAGGCACAGAAGGATCTAATATATCCTTTGCTGAACCACTAGGTGACTGGGAGGTACAAGAGGAGATAAAGATACATCAGAAAAACTTTAAACATATTATGGAGATAACCATGGAGGCAATGGATAAAGACAAATCTATAACTTTAGGTAAAGTTATAGATTTTATGAAAGAAAATGATTATGAGGATATATTGGAGGATAGAACTTTTTATGATTTTTGGATACTACTTCATCATAGTTCTCCAATTAAGATAGAAATAGAGGAAAATCAAAACCAAATGTTGGATAAGGTGATAGAGCTTTTAGAAGGAGATTGCCAATGGATAGAAGTGGTAGAAGTTTCTGGGAAACTTAAACCTAATGATAGATATGTGATTAAAGACATGAGATTGACACTGGAGGGAGATAGGGATGCTATATGAACAGGAACAAGTAGTACAGGCTTTTAGGATATATTCTATCCTAGCTATTGATGGCAAAGCTTATAAAGATGATATAAGATTGTACCTTGCGGATGATTCTATAAAGGGATTAGTGGATATGTTTGCTAAGGAAGTAGATTGTACCTTGTTGGTGGTAGGAGATTTTATATATATGATACCTTTAGCTATAAATTCTCCCTTTCATGTATCTAATGAAACCATAAAAGATAAGTATCTTCCATCTAGAGCTGTAAATGCAGATATATATATGATGTATGTGGCTATAATAATCCTATTTGGAGAATTTTATGATAGTTATCAGACAACCGAGGCTACAAGAGATTTTATCAAGATGGAGGATTGGCTAAATAGTGTAAACGATAAAATATTATCCTTAAAAGGTTATGATGAAGAGGAGTTAATAAAATTGGAAAGAAAATACGAATACAATTGGATAGCTGTAATAGAAAAGTGGGATGCATTAGACGACATTAAGGAAAATGTTCAGCAAACAGCGAGGACTATAAGTAGGATGAGCTTTATGAATGTGGTGAAGAGATTTTTAGAAGAACAGGAGTTGGTAGAAGATATTGGGAACGAAGAGGTTCAGTTAACAGAAAAAGCAAAAGCTATTATTCAAAGATATTTTATGGAACTGGAATATAATAGGGAGATATTAGAGTTTATATACTCTCTAGAGGGAAAGGATGGTGAGGATATTGCCAGCTATATCTAGGATTAGACTTACTAATATAATATATGAAAATGGAGAAAAGAGATTTAATGACGAGATATTTGAATTCGATGGGTATAATGGAGTAATACTATTGGAAAATGGAGGCGGGAAGACAGTACTTATTCAGACTGTACTCCAAGCTATATTGCCCCATACTAGTTTAGGAGATAGGAAGATCAAGGATACCCTCTCTCTGGAAGGAGGAGCTAGTCATGTAGCAATTGAATGGATACTAAATGATAGGCCTAGAAGATATGGTCTTACGGCAGTAACATTATTTTTAGCTCCAGAAGGGCTAAAATCATTAAAATATGCTTATGATTATTCTACAGAAGAGGATCATTCTATAGAGCATATACCTTTTGTAAAGCAGACTATGGAAGGAGATACTAGACCAGCCAGTAGGCAGGAGATGCAAGAGTATTATCAGTATATGCAGAATCAGAAGATGAATGCTCATACCTTTGATACTATAAAAGATTTTCATCAGTATATTGAGGAAAACTTCCATATAGTGCCTTCTGAATGGAGGAGTATTGCCCATATAAACGGTGCGGAAGGTGATGTGGAGAAGTTTTTTGATGGTTGTAAAACTACGTCTCAGTTGGTAAACCAACTGTTGATACCCGTAGTAGAAGAGACATTGATGGGTGGAACAGAGGATTTTGTTCAAATATTTGAAAGGCAAAGGGAACATTTTAAAAAACATAAAGAGCTTAGGATGAGAATAGAAGAGAGCAAAAGCATAGAAGGTAAAATATCCCAATACGTATCTACTTATACTAAATTACATGAAGCAGAGAAAAAGATGTGCAGTAAAAAGAGTGAGGCAAAATCCATATACAAATTTTTTGTAGAGGAGAAGGAAAAAACAGAAGATGAAATAGATCATATAAAAGGGTTGGAAGAAATTTTGTTGAAGAAGAAATATGAGTTAAAAAGAAAAAATATCTCCTATGAATTAGCTCTGTTAAATAAGGAATTAGAAGATGCAAGGGATGAATATGAAGTTATAAAATCTCAGTATATGGATTGGGACAATAGATTGAAAACAAAGGAGAAGGCTTTACAAAATTTAGAGATTGCAGAAATTAAATCCCATATTAAGCAAAAGGAAGAACGTATAAATATATTAAAGAAACAATTAGAAGAGTTGGAAGAAGACGAGGATATTAAAGATTTAAAGGATAGACTAGAAGAAAATTCTAGTGCACTGAGAGGATATTTTGAAAGGGAAATAGTCAATTTGGGAAAGCAGAAAAATATTTGGGAAAACCGAAGGGATAAATACCAGGATCTATTACAAAGGATTTGTCAAAATATAGAATGCTTAAAGAATAATAAACAGAATCTTATAGAAGGAAGAGCAGGAGATATAAGAGAAATAAAGAGTATAGAGGATAGTATGAAAAATATAAAAAAGGATGTATTAGCTAATCCTACAAAAGAGACTATAGAGGGGGAATATCCTAAATGGAGGCAGCGAACAGAGGAGATCGAGGGGCTAAATATATCTTATAGGGAAAAGCTAAAGAAATTAAAAGAAAGAAAAGAACAGTTGTCTATTGAAATTTCAAATATTCATGATGAAATCCAAAAGCTTATAGAGTATACAACCCTTAAAGATAGGGATTTAGAATCCATAGATGAAAAACATAGGGAGATATTGTCCACCATAAAGGGATTGAGATTAGAATGGCATTATCTAGATTCTGTATATTTAAAACAGCAGTCTATAAGTCAGTATATGGAGGAGAGGTTAGAGCGAACTAGAAATGAAAAAGAGAAGTTATTAGAGAAGGAGAGAATATCCTATAGGCTACTGGATTACTATGGTAAAAATGAGTATTTTACTGGGGAACCACTTCTTGAAGAATGGGTAAATAGTTGGAGGAATCAATTTAATTTATTGGAGATTGGTACCAGATATATAGAGAAAGGGGCAGCTAATTTAAATAAGAATATAGATGAAATATATAAGGAATATCCTCTATGGACTTTAGCTATTATAACATCAAAAGGAGAAGTGGAGAAACTATATAGAAAGATAAAGGATCAAAGAGAAAAGCTTACACTTCCTATATTGATCCTATCTCAGGAGGAAGCATCTAATATACTATTGGGAAAGGGGAAAATAGAAGAGAGATATATTTATCCTCGTATATGGCAAGATAATGTAGATAAAGAAGAATACCAATTATGGAAGAAGGGGCTGGAAGAGTCCGTTAAAGAGGCTGTGAAGAAGAGAAAGGGAAAAGAAGAGGAAGAAAAGTATTGGCAGGATATATTAGTTAAAACTATTGAATTCTTATCAAATTATCCTTATGATGACTATATTCAATTAGTAGAAGAAGTAAAAAGCTTAAAAGATAAATTGCATAATAAGAAAAATCAATTGGATGAAAAACGGAGAGAAAGGGGTTTAATTGATAGGGAAATAGATGATTATCAGACTAAGGTGAAGGACTTGGAACAGGAGGACAATTATTTAGCCAGGAGGATTGAAAAAGCTTTAGATTATTTTGAAAAGGTTAAAGATAAGGAAAGAATAAATAATCTATTATACCAAAAAAATGAACAATTAATCCTTGTAGAAAAGGATATATTGATACAAAAAAAGGATAGGGATGGGAAAAAAGCTGTAATCCATGAGATGGACGAAGGAATAAGAGATATAGACAATCAGATACATGATATATTGACCAATCCTTATTATAAAGAGGTGGAAGATTTTAAACCCTTATTCAAAAAATTAAATAAGGATAGTATTTTAGAAGAAAGGGAATATATAAAGGATAGATTATTAGAGAGACAAAAAGGTAGGCCAGAGATATTAAGGGAATTGAAAGAGACACAGAATATTAAGACCGAATATGAGGAACAGTTAAAGAGGAAGTATGCTAGTGCCAACTATCCCATAGATGAAGATATAGAATACCCTTATAATGGGAGTATATGGATACAAGGGCTATTGAAAGATATTAGAGGCTTGAAGGAGGAAATTGATAAGGTATTACCGTATTTAAACGAAAAAGAAGATATATATAAGCATAGAAAATATATATATGAAGAAAGGTTGAATAGTTTTCATGAAGAATTCGAAGAGATTGTCAACTTTACACAGCCTTTGCCTAGTATAAAAAAACAATTAGCTGAAGAAAAATTGGAATTAGATGAAAAACAGATATATATAGAAACAAACTATGAAAGATTAAAAAAACAATTAAAGGAAATAGAAGAGAATATTAAGAATATGGATATAAAAAATGGCAAACATGAGTTTTTAATAGAAAACATTGAGGAGGCCATACTATCCTCGGATATAGAACAAAATCTTCCTTATGATAGGGAAGGTATTGTATCTAAAATGTTTAAAGAAATGGAGAAGTTAACTAGGGACTTAGAGTCTCAAAGGGAAAGGGTAATCATGGAAGGGAATCAGTTTATTCAGTTTTCAAATGCTAATGTAAAGGATATAAGACTAAGAGAGATGGCAGTATCTGGCATTAGAAATAAGGATACCTTTGATGAAGTTTTGGGATGGCAAAAGAATATGAATAAGACCATAAATAGGGCTATAAGGATACATGAAAAAAATATAATGGAGCATGATAGAGAACTTAATCAGTTTATTCAATATTTATATACTTATCTAAATACATTAGCTGATGAGTTAAGGTCTATACCCAAAAATACGAGGATAAAAATAGAAGATGATTGGAAAGAAATATTTCAAATTCAGGTACCTACTTGGGAGGAAGAAGAAGGAAAAGAAGAAATAAGAAAATATGTAGACTGGATGATTAGTAAGTTGGAAGATGAAGAATTTTTAGACGAAGGGGGAAAAGAAGATCATGGGAAAGTGAAAAAGGCTATAGAAACATGGCTTCAATCTAAGCAATTATTGACTAATATAATGGGTGGCAAGGAGATAAAGGTAAAATGTAGGAAGGTTACCAATGATGGCAAAGTGAGCAGTATGTATTATGCTTGGGAAAGTTCCAATCAATGGTCTGGTGGGGAAAAATGGAGTAAAAATATGGCTCTTTTTTTAGGCATATTAAACTATGTAGCTGAAAAGAAACAACACATACTACCTAAGCAAAAAAATCATAGAACTGTTATTTTGGACAATCCTTTTGGGAAAGCCTCTAGTGATCATGTGCTAAGCCCAGTATTTTTCATAGCTGAACAACTAGGGTTTCAACTTATAGCTTTAACTGCCCATGGAGAAGGTAGATTTATTAGGGATTATTTTCCTGTGGTTTATAGTTGTAAGCTAAGACCTTCGGTGGAAGGAGATACTTCAATATTAATGAAGGAGAAAACCATAAATTATGCCTTTTTTAAGGATAAGGATCCAATGGTAATAGAAAGGATAGGGGATAGAGAACAACTAAGTTTATTTGAAATGTGATGAAACATAAAAGCTTATGCTATAAAACAGCATAAGCTTTTCATTATTATTTTAATACAGTTACTATATGGTATCCCCTTGGATTTTTATTTATTCTTTTGTTGACTCTCTGTAGTGATTTTATCCCCACTGGTATTATTGCCTATCATCTTACAATTGCCATCAAAATAGGCATTTTCATGGATTATCAAATTTGCAACTTCTGCATCACCAATCAATTTTCCCTTAGGAAGAATGGTTAACTTAGACTTTAACTTAATATTTCCTTCTACTTTTCCAGTTAGGGATACATTACTACAGGATATATTGCCTTTAACTTTACCTGTTTCTCCTATAATTATATCTCCCTTGTAATCAATATCCCCTTCTACTAATCCATCGATTCTAAGATTTCCACTACCTTCTATTTTGCCAATTATTTTTATATTTTCACCTATTAAAGAGTCAATATCTATAGTAGACTCTTTTTTCTTGCCAAGCACTTTCCTCTACCCCCAATGCATTATTCTAATATATCTAATGGATTTATTGGATTCCCATTTTTATGTATTTCAAAGTGGAGATGGGTCCCTGTACTTCTTCCAGTACTTCCCATATTTGCGATAACTTGTCCCTTTTCTACTTTGTCCCCTACATCAACCAATAGTTTTTGATTATGACCGTATAGTGTATTGTATTCATTACCATGATCTATGATTATAACTTTACCATATCCACCCTTATTTCCTGCAAAGGTTACTGTTCCTTTGCCTGCGGCTTTTATATCTGTTCCTGGAGAATTAGCAATATCTATTCCCTGATGGAACCGTATACCTTTTCCAAAGGGATCTTTCCTATTTCCAAACCCAGAAGTAAATCTTCCAGCTGCTGGCCATAGGTCAGGGACTCTTTCAAGATATTCAAATCTTTCTTCTAATTCATCGATGAATACCTCAAGTTCCCTCTCTTTATCATCTAAAGTTTCCTTTAATACCTCCAGTCCCTTTTCTGTCTCTAATTCTTCAGGCTTAATCTCCCTTCCAACATTTCCTCCTCTAGAAGGACTTTTTATACCGGCCATCTTTTCCAATTGCCGTTGCAGTTTATCAATTTCTGCTAATTTATTTTCTACTTCACTAGTTATCTCATATAGTTCCGAATTTTGTGATTTCAGTTTTTTTAATTCTTTTTCCTTATCTTCGTATTCTTTTTTAAGATTTGATATTTCTACAAGGCTATTGTCGTAGTCTTCTTTTAAATCCAATTTAGAAGAAGACATATAATTAAAGAATATGACAACTGTTACAACAATAGCTGCAACAGATGTAATAATAGCTTTGGGAATCCATTTAGATACGGTAATCCTCTTTACTTTTTCAGTATGAGGAATTATCATAATGCATATCTTTGAATTATCTTTACTTTCCATAGTTATACTTCCTCTCTTTCTAAAAGATTAATTCCCAATATGCCACTTAATACTATTCCACATAAAACTTAAAAATCCTTTTTTTATATTCAAAAAAGTTAAGAATTTAGTTTTAGATTATTTATCTATCTTATTTTACTATATCACCAAATATCTTTATAGCCTTTAATCTATTCCATTTCATACTAACCATCTATTCTGTCTCCCCAAAACTTTTCTCAATCAGTCTATAAAGCATAAATATCTTTCAATTGGTAAATATCGTACTTGTCAACATT
>JAAYFV010000226.1 GCA_012728075.1 Tissierellia bacterium | reverse complement strand
CTAATATGGATATACATACCTAGTCTTAATCTATCCATCATCTCCTCTACTGTAGAACATTCGTGTTCCGTATCTATACCTGCTACAACATAGGCATTTAACTCTTTATCTTTAATCATTGGTCCGTGACCATCTATTACATAATCCTTAAACAAGTTTAATTTATCTAAAACTCCCTTATCTCCATTGATAACTCCTGGGTAATTCATCATCTCCCCTAGACCCAATACCCTTTCCTTCCCCATTAACTCCTTCAAATCTTTAGCTTCAAGAACTGCTCCAGAATTTTCAAAGGGGGTAGCAGGTACACAGCTAGGCAACATCACATATACATCTAAGGGTAAATGTTCACTTTCCTCTAGTATATATCTGATGCCATCTAATCCCTTCACATTAGCAATCTCATGGGGATCAGCGATTATGGTAGTAACCCCTCTAGGAACTATAGCCTTGGCAAACTGTGCCGGGGTCACCATAGAGGATTCTATGTGAACATGGCCATCTATAAATGAGGGAGACAAATATTTTCCCTTTAGATCTATTTCTTCTTTGCCACTATATTCTCCAATACCTATTATCTTCCCTTCATATACTGCCACATCCCCTTCTATTATCTCATTGGTAAATACATTGATTATATTGGCATTTTTAAATACTAAGGGAGCTTTTTTATCTCCCTTAGCGATTTTTATCATATCCTTAATCACTGCCTCCACCTCCATTAGCCTCATCTAAAGCTTTCCTCAATTTCTCCGGTGTCACAGGTAATTCCTTAATTCTTACTCCTGTAGCATCATATATAGCATTTAGTATAGCTGGTGCAATAGGTATCATAACTGGTTCTCCTATACCTTTAGCTCCATAGGGAGCTGTGGATTCAGGATCTTCAACTATTATATTCTTCACATCTATCATATCCATAGCTGTAGGAATTAAATATCGAGAAAATTTGTTGCTCTTTATACGACCCTTATCCAATTTCAAATCCTCAAATAAGGCATATCCCAAGGCCATAGCAAATCCACCGTCCATTTGACCTTCTACTAAATGAGGATTTATAGCTTTACCTGCATCTTGAGCAAATACTGCATCCAATATTTCCACCTGACCAGTTAAAGTATCCACTTCCAATTCTACTCCACAGGCGTTAAAGGTATAGGGCCAGTAGGGAGCTCCTTGACCTGTTTCTGGATCCATCTCTACGGTTTGAGCTATAAACTCTCCTTCTCCTTGGATAGTTCCATCACCATATTTGTCTACCAATTCCTTAAAGGATATTCGTTTATCTGGGAAAAATTCCAAGTATATTTCTCCCTTTTCCACTTTTAACCCATGAGTAGAATTTAATTCTAATTCCTCTTTAGCAATATCAATCAGTCTATCTTTAAAGTTTTCACAAGCTTTCTTTACAGCATTTCCCGTATTATAAGTTTGACGACTTGCTGCTGCTGTTCCTGAATCTGGCATAAGACTAGTATCTTCCGATATAAATAGTATTTGTTCTAAAGAGATAGATAATGTCTCTGCTCCTATTTGAAGAAGGGCTGTCTTAGCTCCTTGACCTACTTCTGTACCTCCTACATATATGCCTACCTTTCCTTCATCATGTAATACAACTTTTGCTTTAGACACATCGGGAAATCCATTACCATAGCCTGTACCATAGAAGGATACACCAATTCCCCTACCACGTTTCTTCATTGTGCCCCTCCTCTCCAAATAAATCCATTCTTTTTACTACTTCTTTTATACAAGCCTCTACAGGCACCGATTCAGTCAATACCTGTCCTGTAGCCGTAACTGAACCTTGCTTAAATATATTTATCATCCTTATGGATATTGGATCCATACCTAGTTTTTCTGCCAATATATCCATTTGTTGTTCATGGGCTATAGGCACTTGAGTAGCTCCAAAGCCCCTCATAGCTCCTGCAAAGGGATTATTAGTATAGACTGCATAACTATCCACTACTACATTGGGTATATAATAAGGTCCAGTAATATGGACTCCTGCTTTCCTCAGTACATTAGGTGCCCAAGAAGCATAAGCCCCTGTATCCCCTATGATTTCTGCTTCCATAGCCAACAATTTTCCATCTTTATCTGCACCTGTCTTACATTTCATAATCATAGGATGCCTTTTAGCATGGGCAATAAAAGATTCTTCTCGTGAATATACTACTTTCACTGGTCTCTTAAGGGTATAGGCCGCCAAAGCTAAATGAATCTGCAAACTTATATCCTCACGACCGCCAAAAGCTCCCCCAATATTGGTATTTACAATTCTTACTTCTTCTTCCTTTATGTTAAGTGCACTAGCTACTTCCTCCCTATCATAATGAGGATATTGGGTAGCTACCATAACTGTAACTCTACCTTCTTCATCTATTAAGGAAACTCCAGCCTCTGGTTGCAAAAATGCATGTTCTACCATATGGGTTTTATAGGTGTTCTCTGCAATTACATAGCTATTTTTAAAACCCTCTTCTATATCTCCTTTTCTTATTTTAAAATGATATACTATATTGCTATCACCGTGAACCTTTGGTGAGTTTTCATCCATAGCAATTTCTGGGTCAAAAACCCCTTCTAATTCTTTATAATCAACCTTTATCTTATCCAAAGCTAATTTACAAACCTCTTCCGTCTCCCCTACTACAAAAGCAATAGGATCTCCTATTCTTCTAACCTTCTTTTCACAAAACACTTCATGATCTTTAAATACCACTCCATGACTGTTATTAGGTACATCCTTATAGGTGAATATCTTAATTACACCTTCTATCTTCTCTGCTTCACTAGTATCTATATCTATATAGGCGTGGGGCAGTTTGGATCTCAAGGTCTTTCCATAGACCATATTATCCATATATATATCTTGAGGGTATAAGGCCTTTCCTGTAACCTTGCTATAAGCATCGGTCCTTATGATATTCTTACCTACAATATCAAATTTCATCATTTCCCCTCCTCAATATAATTTATAGCCAATTCAACCCCATCTACTATTTTGTTGTACCCAGTACATCTACAAAGATTACCAGAAATCCCTTCCCTTATCTCCTCTCTAGTAGGATTAGGGTTTTTATCCAACAAAGCCTTTGCTGACATAATCATTCCAGGAGTGCAAAATCCACATTGAACAGCCCCCACATCTATAAAAGCCTGCTGAATAGGATGTATTTTACCATTACTTTCCAATCCTTCTATAGTCAGTATTTCACTACCATGGGCTTGAAAAGCCATAACTAAACAAGATGTGACCGTTTCTCCATCCATTATTACAGTACAAGCACCACATTCCCCTTCTCCACAGCCCTCTTTAGTCCCAAGTAATCCTAGCTTATCCCTAAGTAAATCTATAAGCCTCATATTTTCGTCTATATTTAAACTATAATCTTTTCCATTAACATTTAGTTGAATTTCTTTCATAGTCTCACCTCATCTAAATATTTCATGGCCTCTTCCAATGCTTCCCTAAACATTCTATCCACTGCTACTCTTTTATAAGGGAAAGTAGATCTTCCAGCTAATCTCTTCTCCATAGCCCTTTGCAACACTAAAACTCCTTCATCTACAGTACTATCCTCTAGCTTTTTCCCCAATAAAAATTGTTCTAGCTCCAATTCCCTCATAGGATATTTACCTAAGGAACCACTAGCCACTTCTATATTTATTATTTTCCCTTCTTCGTCTAGCTCTACCAATATAGCTATAGACAATCTAGATATGGCTAAAGCCTTTCTAAGGCCTAATTTAGCAAAACTTAATACTTGATTCTCCTTAGGCTTTTTAAATCCAATGGAAACCAATAGCTCATCAGGTCTAATCTTTTCATTCTCATCCTTATAGTAATCCTCTATACTAATCTCTCTCCTTCCCCTTACACTTTTCAATATAAGGGTGGAATTCAAGCAAATTAAAGGAGGAATAGAATCGGCAGCAGGAGAACCATTGGCAATATTACCTCCTAAGGTCCCTTTATTCCTAATCTGAGGAGAACCTACCATATGGCAAGCTTTGTTTAATCCATATAGATTTCTTTCAAATAATGGGTTTTCTACCACTTGAGTGAAACTTACCCCAGCACCAATTTCTATATACTCTCCTTTATCTTTAATACCTTTAAGCTCCTCTATGCTGGATATATCTATTAATACCTTAGGATCTATCCTATTATTTCTTAAATCGATAACTATATCTGTTCCCCCAGCTATTATCTTTGCATCTTTACCATATTTATCTAATAGTTCTACTACTTCATCTACGTTTTCCCCCTTATAAACTTCCTCCAATGCCATTTATAAACCTCCTCTGCATAAAAACTTTTAGAAATACCGCCTCCCTTTAAAAGCTCCCTTGGAAGGCGGCTTATACTTTTTTCTAAATACCAGCTATATTCTTCAATATAAATAGTATAGCTAATACATACATTACTCCAGATATATCTTCTCTTTTACCAGTTATTAACTTCAATAATACATAGGATACCATCCCAAATACTATACCTTCTGCAATACTATAAGCAAAAGGCATCATGACTATGGTCAAAAATGCTGGTATTGCTTCTGTAAAATCATCTAGATCTATTTCTTTGATTGGGCTCATCATGAACAGACCTACCAGGATTAAAGCTGGTGCCGTGGCTTCACCAGGTATCATTCCAAATATTGGTGAGAAAAATAGTGCTAAGAAGAACATCCCTGCTGCAGATAATGCTGTAAGGCCAGTTCTTCCACCATCAGCTACTCCTGAAGCAGATTCTACATAGGTAGTTACTGTACTAGTTCCTAGACAAGCACCTGCTACAGTACCTACAGCATCTGACATTAAAGCTTGGCTAACCCTTGGAAGTTTACCTTCCTCATCTAACATATCTGCCTTAGAAGCTACTCCTACTAGAGTACCTACAGTATCAAATACGTCAACGAATAAGAAAGTAAATACTACCACTAACATCTCCCACGAGAATATGTTTTCCCATTCAAATTGAAATGCAACCTGTGATAAAGATGGTGGTGCTTTAAATACTGCCTCTGGAAGTTGAGTTATTCCCATTGGAATACCTATTATAGTAGCAGCTAGTATACCAATTAATAAGGCGCCCTTGACGTTTTTAGCTAGTAATACTCCCATTATTAGTAAACCTATTAATGCTAAAAGTGGTCCTTTACTAGTTAAATTACCTAATCCTAATATGGTTCCATCTCCCGTTTCTACTATTCCAGCATTTACAAAACCGATTAGTGCGATAAACAATCCAATACCTACAGATACTGCTTTCTTTAAATTCATAGGAATTGCGTCAAATATAGCTTCTCTTACTTTAAATGCTGAAAGTATAATAAATATAATCCCTTCTAAAAATACTGCTGTTAGTGCAAACTGCCAGGATTTTCCCATACCTAATACAACAGAATAAGTAAAGAATGCATTAAGCCCCATACCTGGCGCTAATACAAAGGGGTAATTAGCATAAAAAGCCATCATCAGTGTAGCTATTATCGAAGATAAAGCTGTAGCAGTAAATACTCCACCCCAATCCATTCCTGCTTCCGATAATATACTAGGATTGACTATTAGAATATAAGCCATAGTCATAAAAGTAGTAATCCCAGCAAAAATTTCCGTCTTAGCATCGGTGCCATGTTCGCTAAGCTTAAAACGTCTTTCCAAGAATCCATTTTTACCTTCTGCTTTACTAGACATATAAATCCCCCTTAAATTTAATTTTTAAAACACTATCCTCATTTCATAAAATATATATTTAATGAAGATCTGGTGGACAGCAGGGACGGTCCCCCTGTCCCATTTACCGTCCTATACCAAGACCTTAATTAAATGCTCATTTAAATTGCAATATATTCTACTCAATTACTGGGGAAAGAATTTCAAAATTGTTTACATCTACAAGTCCTTTGTCGGTAATCTTCCATATTGGAGATGTGGATAGTGCCAAAAACGATAAGTGCATAAATGGTGCATGTATTTTACATCCTAAATCATCATTAACTATTCTCTCTAATTCTGCAATCCTTTCACTAACTTCATGGCCTGTTAGTTCGTCAGTTATTAATCCTCCTACTGGCAATCTCATATCCCCTAGTACCCTACCTCTATTAGCTATAGCTAGTCCTCCACCCATTTCAATAACTCTATTTACAGCTATAGTCATGTCCCTATAGTTAGTTCCTACTACCATTATATTGTGGGTGTCATGACCTACGGATTCGGCAAAAGCCCCATCTCTCATACCAAAGCCCTTTACAAAAGCCCTTCCTATATTGCCTGTTCTTCCGTATCTCTCTACACAAGCTATACCTAGGGTATCGGTAGATACATCAGGTTCAACTACTCCATTGTATACCTTTACAGTTTCCTCTAATTTTCCTGTTAGGTTTTGATCCGGTATTACCT
>JAAYFV010000225.1 GCA_012728075.1 Tissierellia bacterium | reverse complement strand
AGTTTGCTTGAACCATATTACCCATAAATCCTAGAGCAAGAATTATGGCTACAGAAAAAAAGCCTGCTAAAAACTTGTTTTTAAGACCGTATCTAATATAGTAGGCAGGCCCACCAACCAATTCTCCATTATCGTTTTTTCTAAACAGTTGACCTAGTACAGCTTCAGCAAATATAGTTGCCATACCGAAGAATGCGCTTATCCACATCCAAAATATAGCACCGGGTCCCCCGGAAGCTATTGCAGTTGCAACACCAGCAAGGTATCCCGTTCCAACCTGAGCGGCTATTGCAGTGGCTAATGATTGAAAGGAAGATAAACCCACCTCTTCGGTTTCTTTTTCCTGTTTACTAAATATTTGTTTCATGGCGGTTTTTAGCTTTGTAATCTGAATACCTTTAAGCTTAAAGGTAAACAAAACTCCTGTACCTAATAAAGCTATAAGCAATACTGGTCCCCACAAAAAGCTGTTAATATTTTTGACAAAACTTAATACTGCATTACTATCCATCTTGCAGCCTCCTTTTAATAATATTGAATAATCAGTCCATAGACTATAATGAACAAGTAGATATAGATAAGCTTTATCATTAGTTGAAATGATATGGTAATCATAATAGCTTTTGATTATTAGTTTTATCTATTATTGTTCATATATCTATAATTAAAGTATATACAGCAAGTTTCAAGAAGCTTCAAAAAGTGTCAATATAATTTTATTGTAGAATAAAGCTGTAATATAAAATAGATTTAAATATTTAACTATGGGTATTTGGTATGTAATGATATATAATAGTTATAAAGGAATAGTTGGGAAAGGGGAATTTTGGTGAATACAATATTTAAAGGGGATTCTATTAATAAAGGAGCTAGAATCCTTGCTAATATGATTAAAGACTCGGGAATAACTGTAATACTTACAGGAGCGGGAATGGATACGGAGAGTAATATACCGGATTTTAGAGGGAGAGATGGATGGTGGAAAAACATAGATCCAAGACAAGTTGCCAGCATATATACCTTTGATAGGGATTATCCATTATTTCATGAATTCTATTCCATGCGAATTAAAATCCTAGAAGGAGTAGAACCCCATGAAGGGCATTATATATTAGCAGATTTAGAAAAGAAAGGACTAATTGACAGTATAGCAACCCAAAATGTATCTGGTCTACACAGTAGGGCAGGAAGCAACAATGTATATGAACTCCATGGAAATATTAGAACTATAAGATGTAATCAATGCAATAACGAGGGAAAACTAGAGGATTTTTTAGCAGGAAAAGACTGTAGCTTTTGTAATAACAAAGCATTGAGACCTAATGTGGTGTTATTTGGAGAAGCTTTACCTATGGATGCTTGGAGTAGGGCTGAAGAGGATATTAAGAAGTCCCAGCTATTGATTATCATAGGTACCAGTTTAGAGGTATATCCAGTTAGCTATTTGCCAATACTTACAAAGGGTAAAATTGTACTCATAAATAATGAAGATGTAAATGCAAACTATGAATTTGATATTAAACTCATAGGAAAAGCTGGAGAAATATTAAAAGAGCTAGATAAATATATAGCATAGATACAAAAACAAAAGCCCGTAGTTAGTTTTAGTCTACTAACTATGGACTTTTTTACTTCCATTTAGGTTCATTGAAATTACTAGGTTCTTTTATTTTATTTCCTTCTTCTTCTGATACTATATATCCTACTATGCCCTTGCTATCATAGTCTTTAACCAATTTTATAGCTTCTTCTTTTGACATAGGTTCAGAGAACTTATCATCGGTTATTACAATATATCTTTGGTTCATAGCCTTCTTCCTTTCCTGTTTATATATAAATTAGTATATACGAATTATTAAAAATAATTCAAAGGAAATAAAAGCTTAATATAGACCCTTGATTAATATGACCATGTAGGATTTATAAACCTATATTTTTCCTCTAAGGGTTCAATAGATTTTATAATAGCACCACCAAGGCATATTTCATCCTTATATAGCACAGCTACTTGTCCTGGGGTTACTGCCTTTACTGGATTGTCGTATTTAATATGGAGTTCACCATTGCTTAATATGTCTACTATTACTGGAATATCCTGTTGTCTGTATCTAAATTTAGCAGTACATTTTAAAGGCGTTTTAGGTGCTCTTTCTAGTATCCATTTAGGGGACTCTCCAATCAAAGAAGTAGAGTAGAGAGCAGGATGGTTTTCCCCTTGAGCTACATATAGTATGTTCTTTTTCAAATCCTTACCTGCTACAAACCAAGGTTCTCCTGTTCCAATACCGCCTATGCCTATACCTCTTCTTTGCCCTAGAGTATAATGAATAAGACCAGTGTGTCTTCCTATTTTACCTCCATCTACATTTACAATATCTCCCTCTTTAGTCAATAGATATTGATCTAAAAATTTATCAAAATCATCCCTTTCCCCTATAAAACAAATTCCAGTAGAATCTTTCTTTTTAGCAGTATATAAATTATGTTCTTCTGCTATTTTTCTAACCTCTTTTTTATTTAAATGCCCTATAGGAAATAAGGTTTTAGAAAGGGCTTTTTGATCTATTCTAGATAAAAAATAGCTTTGATCCTTATTTTTATCTTTACCTCTTAATAGATAGTATTCTCCATCTATTTCCTTCACTTGAGCATAATGGCCCATAGCAATGTAATCTGCCTCTAATTTTAATGCATAATCTAAGAAAGCATTAAATTTTATTTCCTGATTACACATTACATCGGGATTTGGAGTTCTACCTTTTTTATATTCATCTAGAAAATAAGAAAACACCCTATTCCAATATTCCTCTTCAAAGTTTATAGTATAAAAAGGGATATTCAACTGATTGGCTACTCTTCTGGCATCGTTGGCATCCTCTGTAGCTGTACATACACCATATTCATCTTTTTCCTCCCAGTTTTTCATGAATATTCCTATCACTTCATAACCTTTTTCTTTAAGGATTAAAGCGGAAACCGATGAATCTACACCTCCGCTCATACCTAAAATTACTCTTTCTTTCATAAAACATCTTCCTTTTCATTTGAAAAAATTTAACAATGGTCCTTTATATATATTATCATAAAAAGTTATTTATATACTAGTCATGTATTATAAAAGATTTACCAAAAATTATCTCAAGTAATATGTAATGGTTGAACTAAAATTGGAAATACTATATAACACGCAACAGAATTTATTAGCAATAAAATGGTGTAAGGAGGCTTAGACATGAGCAATAGAAATCATAAAAAGAAAATTGAATTTCCCACAGCTTTTACGGTATTGTTCATAATATTAATACTAGCGGCTTTATTGACTTATATAGTTCCTGCTGGATTATACTCTAAACTTTGGTATGATGGGGAACAAAAATTATTCATAGTAGAAGATCATAGAGGAGAGTTAAGCTCCCTTCCCCCAACTCAGGAAACGTTGAATAGCTTAAATATAAAGATGGATGTTAATAAATTTATAGATGGAAGTATTAAAAAACCTATTGCAATACCAGACACCTTTGAATTTATAGAACAATCTCCTCAAGGGCTGTTGTCTGTTATCATGTCCCCTATTGAAGGGATAATGGATACAGTAGATATAATGGTATTTGTACTAATATTAGGTGGAATTATAGGTTTGATTAACAAAACAGGTACTTTTGATGCAGGTATTGCCGCATTATCCAAAAGGACTAAGGGGAAAGAGTTTTTGTTAGTAATATTTGTGTCTTTGTTAATAGCCTTAGGAGGTACTACCTTTGGATTAGCAGAAGAGACTATCGCTTTATATCCAATACTTATGCCTATATTTATAGCTAGTGGATATGATGCTATAGTATGTATTGCTGCAATATATATGGGTTCTTCCATTGGTACCATGTTTTCAACCACAAATCCTTTTTCTGTGGTAATAGCCTCAAATGCTGCTGGTATATCCTTCAATGAGGGATTGGTTTTTCGTATGATATCCCTAATATTGGCTATGGTTATAACCCTTATATACATCTATTACTATGGAAAGAAGGTAAAGGAAAATCCTAAAAACTCCATAATATACGAGGAAATGGGTAAGATAGAAGAGAGATTTTTGAAGGACTATGATCCAGAAAACGTAGTGCCTTTTAATTGGAGAAGAATATTAATACTTTTGGTATTTTTAGCTGCTTTTCCCATTATGATTTGGGGTGTATCTACTGGAGTATGGTGGTTTCCAGAAATGTCAGGTTTGTTTTTGACGGTTGCTATTATAATAATATTCTTGTCAGGATTACCTGAAAAAGAAGCGGTAAACACCTTCCTAGAAGGTGCAGCAGATCTAATAGGTGTAGTATTGATAATTGGTATAGCTAGGGCTATTAATATAATAATGGATAAGGGGATGATATCAGATACACTACTGTTTTATTCATCTTCAATTATAAAGAATATGAATGCAGGGGTGTTTGCAGCAGTTCAGATGATATTGTTTAGTATTTTAGGTTTTTTTGTACCTTCTTCATCAGGATTAGCCACTTTATCTATGCCTATAATGGCTCCTTTAGCTGATACAGTAGGAATATCCAGAGCAGTTGTGGTTACCGCTTATAATTGGGGGCAAGGTTGGATGGCCTTTATTACTCCAACAGGACTTATATTGGCTACCTTGGAAATGGTAGATGTAACCTATAATAAGTGGCTAAAGTTCATATTACCTTTGATGGGAATCATAGGGGTATTTGCTATAATAATGCTTGTATTAGAAACTATTATATGAAAAAAAGGGAACCTATAGGTTCCCTACAGTTTGTAGACAAAACACGGTTTCCTTCTTTATGGAAACCGTGTTTCTTAATGAACAAATAATAAAACTATATAAATTTGATAAAAGACCATGCATATTAACGCATGGATTGGATGGATT
>JAAYFV010000224.1 GCA_012728075.1 Tissierellia bacterium | reverse complement strand
TTACGAAAAAAACGAAGAAACTCTTTATATCGTACCTAATACATAAATTAAAACCTTGCCTATATATAGGCAAGGTTTTAATTTATGTATTAGGTACGATATAAAGAGTTTCTTCGTTTTTTTCGTAATCTTTGTCTTCTAAAGGATGATATTCGACCAAATATTAATATTCCAATTACAAGCAAGTACCATTTCTTAATAATCTTTTGAACAAAGTTTAATGGAGGAATTTCTTCAACATTTAAAGTAGAAACTATATCTGCTTCTCCCAGCAATTGGCCATCTAAATAATATTCTACTTTTCCTAGAGTTTGTCCTTTTTTTACCGGCGCTTCAATGGTATCATGAATATATATTTTTTTTTCCATATTATTTCCTTTTCCTTTAGGGATAGAAGCATATAAATCTTTATTTAATATGCCAGCTACCATTGAATTAGTTCCATTGGATATTTTAATATTCTCTATGAATTGATCTTTATGAGCAATAGCAATCTTTTCATAGTTATCAAATCCATAATTTAATAGTTTATGTATATCCACGTAAACTTCTTTTCCTTAGGCTTTAAGGACTACTGCAATCAACCTTTGATTTCCTCTTTCAGCAGAAGCTACTAAGCAATTCTGTGCTGCAACAGTATATCCAGTCTTAATACCGGTAATACCCTCATACTTAATAGGTACTATTTTTTCATCCACATTGATTTTTTGTGTGCTATATAGGAGTTTATTAGCTGATTTTAAATAACGTTCCTCATTTTTTTTATTGGTTACAGGTATTATATAAGTATAGTTCTTGACAACTTCCCTAAAGATTTCATTTCTCATTGCGTACTTAGCCATAAGACTTAAATCATAGGCGGTAGTAAGGTGATTTTCATTAGTTAGACCATTGGGATTAACAAAATTTGTATTGAGTGCTCCAATTTCTTTAGCCTTATCATTCATCATTTTTACAAATCCATCGATACTACCAGAAATATGTTTTGCTAAAGCTAAAGCTGCATCATTAGCTGATTCAATTAATAGGGCATTTAACAGATCTTTAAATTTTACTTGTTCTCCAGGTTCTAATGCTATGTGACTACCATCGGTAAGTTTTACGATCTCATCATCTATAGTAACATAATCCTCCATATTTCCATTTTCTATAGCTAGTATGCCTGTCATTATTTTAGTAGTACTAGCAGGTTGTAATTTCATATGAGGGTTTTTAGCATATAGAACTTGTCCAGTATCCATATCAATAAGGATAGCACTTTCTCCAGAAAGGTTCAAACTTTCAGCATAGGATAGATTATATGTAGCTAATAAAAATAGCAATATAAAACAAAAAAATTTTTTCAAATGACCTTCCTCCTTTTCTCTTTATATAAATTAAGTATATCAGAAATTGACATTATTTTTAATATGAATTGGGAAATTTATAGATAAAAGAGGAAAAACAGGAACAAGGTCGAATATAAAAATTAGCGATATTTTTAAAAAAGGGGATTAAGAGGTGATAGTATGGATTATTTTACAAAAAAAGAACAAATAGTTATAATACTATTGATACTGGCTATAGTTATAATATCTTGTTTTAGCTTTTTGAATAAAAAATATTCCTTTGTAAAAGAGGAAACTGGTGATAGGGATGTGGATCCTGAGGAATTATTTATGGAATTAGAGGATGAATCAGAACCAGAAGATAATGGAATTATAATGGTTCATATTAGCGGTCAAGTACATAATCCAGGCTTAGTAGAATTACCTTATGGTTCCAGAGTAATCGATGCAGTAAATTTAGCTGGAGGATTGAAAAAAGATGCAGACTTAGATAAAATGAATTTAGCGAAGAAGTTGACAGATGAAGAAAAAATATATATACCTAAAATAGGGGAAGAGGAAATTCCCATTGGAGATTTTATAGATGGGCAAAATAATGATAGCAATAGTAAAATAAATATCAATATATGTTCTAAAGAAGAGCTTATGTCTTTGCCAGGTATAGGAGAAGTATTAGCAGGAAGAATATTAGAATATAGAGAACAAAATCCATTTAAAACCATTGATGATATAAAAAATGTATCTGGCATAGGAGAAAAGAAGTTTGAAAGTATCAAGGAATTGATAACTACAAGATAAAGGAGTGATTGAAATGACAATAAGATTAACTGAATTGACCAAGACTTCTGGCTGAGCTGCTAAAATCGGTCCCGATGTTTTGGCACAAGTTTTGTGTCACTTACCAAAAAACTATGATGAAAACTTAATAGTAGGATTGGACACCTCTGATGATGCGGCGGTTTATAAAATAGATGAAAATTTGGCTTTAATCCAAACCTTAGATTTTTTTACACCTGTAGTAGACGATCCCTATGTATTTGGCCAAATAGCTGCAGCTAATTCTTTAAGCGATGTATATGCTATGGGGGGAGAGCCAAAGCTAGCTATGAATATTGTATGTTTTCCTAATTGCTTAGATCCAGATGTATTGGTAGAGATACTAAAAGGAGGTCATGATAAAGTAGAAGAAGCAGGTGCTATATTAGTGGGAGGGCATACAGTAGAAGATGAAGAACCTAAATATGGGCTGTCAGTAGCTGGATTTGTACATCCTAATAAGGTGTTGACCAATAGCAATGCTAAGCCTGGTGATGTACTAATCATAACTAAACCTCTAGGCTTAGGTATTATAAATACTGCAATTAAAGGTGGTATAGCAGATAGCGTTTCTTATAATGAGGCTGTTAAGGTAATGTCTACATTAAATAAATTTGGAAAAGAAGCATTAGATGGAATAATGGTAAATAGTGTAACTGATATTACTGGTTTTGGACTACTTGGTCATGCATTAGAGATGGCAGAGGCTAGTGGAGTTGCTATAAAAATCCATTATAAGGATATTCCTTTAATAACTAATGCTTTAGAATATGCTCAAATGGGTTTAGTCCCTGCTGGAGCTTATTCAAATAGAGTATATATTGGAGATGAAGTTAAGTTTAAAAGTCAAATTTCTGAAGATATGGAGGATGTATTATTCGACCCTCAAACATCAGGGGGATTATTGATATCCCTTCCTAGAAAAGAAGCAGATAAGTTGTTGAAGGCCTTAGAAAACAATCCCACATCCTATGGGATAATTGGAGAAGTAGTAGAAAAAGAAGAGCACTATTTAATTGTAGAATAAATTATAAGGAGAAGGATTATATGGAAGAAAATAAAAAATTATTTACTCTAATTCCTAAGGTAGACGAGTTATTAGAAGAAGATAATATTAGCAAGTTATTAGATATTATGCCGAGGAAACTAGTGGTGGATTCCATAAGGGAAGAAATGGATCTTATAAGAGAAGATATAAAAAATAATATATTAAATGAAGACACAATACATCAAAGGATTAAATCATTGCCAAAATTAATAGTAAAAAGAGCTAATAATAAAAATTCCTATAGATTAAAAAGAGTAATAAATGGAACTGGAGTAGTAATCCATACCAATATTGGTCGATCTTTAATTCATAAGGATATTATGGATAATGTAGTTGAGATTGCAACTAATTATTCTAATTTAGAATATGATTTGGAAGAAGGAGTTAGAGGTTCTAGATATAGCCATTTAGAAGATATTGTAGTAGAGATTACTGGTGGAGAGGCAGCTATGGTGGTAAACAATAATGCGGCAGCAGTACTGTTGGTATTAAGCACTTTAGCTAAAGATAGAGATGTGATAGTATCTAGAGGAGAATTAATAGAGATAGGAGGTTCTTTTAGAATCCCCGATGTAATGGAACAAAGTGGTGCTACTTTAGTATCTGTAGGGACTACCAATAAGACCCATATTTGGGATTATGAAAATGCTATTAATGAAGAAACTGCTGCACTACTAAAAGTACACACGAGCAATTATCGTATATTAGGCTTTACCTCTTCTGTATCATCAGAAGAACTATACGTTCTAAAGCAGAAATATAATATACCATTAATAGAAGATTTAGGTAGTGGAGTATTAATTGATTTATCAAAATATGGATTGGAATATGAGCCTACGGTACAAGATTCTATAAAGAATGGTGTAGATGTAGTTACCTTTAGTGGAGATAAATTATTAGGTGGTCCTCAAGCAGGAATTATAGTAGGTAAAAAAGAGTACATTGAAGCTATGAAGAAAAATCCTCTAACAAGGGCTTTTAGAATAGATAAGTTTACTATATCAGCTTTAGAGGCTACATTAAGGCTTTATTTAGATGAAGAAAAAGCTATAGAAAAGATACCAACGTTGAATATGCTCACCATGGGTATAGACATACTGGAAAATAAAGCAAATATGCTATATAATCTACTTATGGAAAGGATTACACAGGAGGATTTAATAATAGATATAGTAGATAGTTACTCTGAAGTAGGTGGAGGCTCTTTACCTTTAGAGAGAATTCCTACTAAATGTATAAGTTTAAGATTTGAAGTATCAAGTATAACGGAGTTTGAAAAACATTTGAGGAAGTTAGATGTCCCAATTATTACTAGAGTATATAAGGATACCATATATATCGATTTAAGAACGGTAAAAGAAGAAGAATTTTACTTAGTAGTTGATGGTATATCTTGTGCTTTAAAAGAACTAGGAGGAGTGCATTAGATGAAACATATAATAATTGGAACTGCAGGTCATATTGATCACGGGAAGACTACTTTAATAAGGGCATTAACTGGTAGAGATACGGATAGATTAAAAGAAGAACAAAAAAGAGGTATATCCATAGAATTGGGATTTACTTATTTTGATCTTCCTAGTGGTAAAAGAGCAGGTATAATAGACGTACCTGGACATGAAAAGTTTATTAAGAATATGCTTGCTGGGGTTATGGGAATAGATATAGTATTGTTGGTAGTAGCGGCTGATGAAGGCGTAATGCCACAGACTAGTGAACACTTATCCATACTAGATCTTATTGGAGTGGAAAAGGGGTTTGTGGTAATCACCAAAGAGGATTTAGTAGATGAAGAATGGTTAGAACTAGTTAAAGAGGACATAAAGGAGGAGATAAAAGGTACTTTTTTAGAGGGGACACCTATTGTAACTGTTTCTTCTACAAAAGGCACAGGATTAGATAAGGTAAAAGCATTAATAGATAAGTTAACATTGGAGCTTGAAGATAGGGAAGTAGATGATATGCCTAGACTCCCTGTTGATAGAGTATTTTCCCTACCGGGATTTGGTACTATAGTTACAGGCACCCTTCTTTCGGGGAAACTTCATATTGGTGAAGAAGTTCAGGTTTTCCCAGGAAATAGAGTTGGTAGAATAAGATCACTACAAGTCCATGAACAGGACACTGATACAGCCTATGCAGGTCAAAGGGTTGCTATTAATATTGCAGGTCTTAAAAAGGATCAAATAGATAGGGGCGATGTAGTAGCCCCTGTAGATTCTATGAAAGAAACATCTATGTTAGATGTGAAACTTAAGTTGATAAAAAACATAGGACGTTCAATAGAAAACAGGACTCGACTTCGTCTTTATATTGGAGCAAAAGAAGTTTTATGTCGTATTGTTCTATTAGATCGAGATATTTTAAACCCTGGGGAAGAAGCCTATGCTCAATTAAGATTGGAGGAAGAAATAGTAGCTAAAAGAGGAGACCCTTTTATCCTTAGATTTTATTCCCCTATGTTTACAATAGGAGGGGGACAGGTATTAGAATCCAATCCCACTAAAAAGAAGAGATTTGATAAAGAGGCGTTAGAAGAATTAAGAATAAAGGAAAAAGGAGAATCCATAGATATTATTGAGAATATAATATTAGATAAAAGTTATACTTTCCCTACTTTAAAGGAAATATCCACCTCTACTGCTATGTTAGAGGACAGAGTAAAAGCTGATGTAAAAAAACTAGTACAAGAGGATAAGGTTATACAATTTAGTTTAACTAAGGATTTACATGTAATCCATATACAATATTTTAATCAACTTAAAGATGAAATAATTGAGGAGTTAAAAACCTTTCATGAGGAATACCCTCTTAAATCTGGAATGCCTAAAGAGGAAATAAGAAGTAAATATTTAAAAAATGTTAAACCAAAAGTAGGGGATAGATTTATAGATTTATTAATAGAGAGAGGTTATATAGAACAGCATAAAGAAAACATATCGCTAAAAGGTTTTAAAATAGAATATAGTCCCTCCCAGCTAAGAATAAAGGGAAAACTAATTGAAAACTATGTACAGAATAAATTTCAGCCTCCTAAGAAAGAAGAAATTTATAATAATATAATAGGAGAAAAAGAAGAAATAGATCAGGTTTTAAACTCTCTTATTAGTAGTGGAGATATTATTAGATTAGATGAGGAAATATTAATACACAAATCAACCTATGATGAAGCTTTAGAAATATTAAATCAATATATTAATAAAAAAGGTTCTATAACTGTTGCAGAGTTTAGAGATGAATTAAATACTAATAGAAAAGTGGCATTAAGTCTATTAGAATATTTTGATCAGTTAAAGATAACTAAAAGGGATGGGGATAAAAGGATCCTTTTTTAAAGATATAATATCCCTTATTTTGGGGTGATATTTAATGGAAACAAGGATAATTGTTATTAATAGAGATAAAACTTTTGTGAAGGGTTTAAAATATAGTTTGGAGCAAGACGATTATCAAGTAGAAACTGCTTTTACAATAAAAGAAGCCTTAGGAAAAGTTAAAAAAAAGGATTATGAATTAATAATCCTAGATCTATTATTACCCGATGGCAATGGATTAAACCTTTGTCAAACTATTAGGAAGTACTCTCAAGTACCAATAATCGTGGTAACAGAAAAAAACGAAGATATATCCAAGATATTGGCTCTAGAATATGGAGCAGATGATTATGTTACCAAGCCATTTAATATTTTGGAATTAAAAGCTAGGATTAAAGCAATACTTAGAAGGGTAAATATGATATCTCCACAAATAGATAAACAAAGTATTAAATTAGATGATTTCGTAATAAATGCTCTAGGTAGAAAGTTAACCATAAATGGGAAAAATATAAATTTAACTGGTAAAGAATTTGATCTATTCTATATATTGATATCTAATCCAGGAAAGGTATTTACAAGGGAGGAATTATTAGAAACTGTGTGGGGATATGAATACTTTGGAGATTTAAGGACTGTAGATGTGCATATTAGAAGGCTTAGAGAAAAAATTGAAGAGGATCCAGCTAATACCCAGTATATCCATACCAAGTGGGGTGTGGGATATTATTTTAGGAATAAAAAGGAAATTTCCAATACAAAACAAGAGAGGAAAAGCTAAAAGAAGATTTGACAAGAAATAAAATATTTCTTGAAAACTACTTAAAAATATAGTATAATATCACTTGTGTCATAAATCAATGGGGGTAGATGAGTCCTGGTGGGCTCTCTGGTCTTCAAAACCAGCACGAGGGGTTAGGAGCC
>JAAYFV010000223.1 GCA_012728075.1 Tissierellia bacterium | reverse complement strand
TTAGAATTTCTTCCAGATTTGTAGTGTTTCCTTCTACTTCAATTGGGGCTTTCTTATTTACCCAGCCTCGTATTGTGCTTTGGCTTAGGCTATATTCGTCGGCTACTTCCTTAACTGGCCTTCCTGATAATACTAATTCTGCAATCATTGTTTTAAATTCATCTGTATAAGTTTTCCTCTTAGACTTTTATGGACACTTCCTTCCTTAAAGTTTAGTATATAGAAAACCTTATTTTGTGTCCATACTTATATACTAACATCAAAATATATATAACGCATAAGGAGGAAAAAAGGGACACATTTTTTTTAATTATTTTTAAATTTTTATGAATATAATAGATATTACCTTGCAATTTAAGTTTCTCCAAAATTATCAGCATGACTTTATTCTTGTAATATAATCAATATTTGGCCAGTAATGGTTATTTCAATTCTACATCTAATGGCAACAAGTCTATTTTTTAGTTTCCTCGGTAATTCCTAAAAGTTTTGAAATATCTTTAAATTTCATTTTCTGGACATAGTTTAAATGAATTAAATCTTTTAAAAGATTAGTCGTATGGTGATTTTTAATCTTGATACATAAGTTGAAAATTTGCTATAGATCCAAAGTCACTTTTAAGTATTGGTGTGTATTCCCGTGTCTCAAAATCATAGTAGAATATTCCTTTGTCCTCACCAATAGTTTCTAATGTATAAACACCTTTCATATCTCGTGCGAAACTGCCCCTCTCTATTTAGCCCCCTAACCGTTTTGGACAATCGCACACGGTTATAGTAAAATATAATCAATAGGAGGTTGCCAAAATGAGAAGTAAAAATACAAGATATTCAGAAGAATTTAAAAATCAAATTATTAAAGAAGTAGAGGAAACGGGTAATGCATCTTTGGTAGCAAGAAAGCATGATATTGTTTCAGGTACAGTTACGAGATGGGTTAGAGAATCAAAATTATCTATTAAAACCAATAATCCTCTTAATATAGATTATAGCACTAATTCCTCCTTGGATAAGGAGAATGATCAATTAAAGAAGCTATTAGGTGAAAAAGACCTTGAAATAGCAATTCTTAAAGACCTACTAAAAAAACGACTCAAAGATAGAAGATAAAGTAAGTATAGCTAATAAATGGATAGGTTATGGATATCCAGTAACTAAGGTACTTAAAATACTTGAACTTCATAAATCAACCTATTACTTTAACATAAATAAAGATTCAAATATATAATCAACTGAAGATAAAAACCCAGCAAACAAAGGTGGTAGACCAATTCGTGGTTCATCCAAAACTACTGATGAAGAAACTATATGTGATGAACAAATTAAAGAATACATTTGTGAAATCATTGAATCTGAGGGAATATGCTATGGCTATTATAAAATAACAATAATACTAAGAAGAAAATTTAATTTAATTATAAATAAAAAGAAAGTATACAGATTATGTAAAGAATTAAATGTACTAAGACCTCAAAGACAAATTAAACAAAAACATCCAAGGGAAATAGCTCAAAATAGAGAAATTACAAACTCTAATGCTCTTTGGGAAGTAGATATTAAATATGGTTATATCCATGGTGAAGATAGATTCTTCTATATAGCATCTTTTCTAGATGTATATGATAGAAATATAGTAGAATACCATATGGGATTATCATGTACTGCAGAAGATATAACTA
>JAAYFV010000222.1 GCA_012728075.1 Tissierellia bacterium | reverse complement strand
TTTTCCTATTAAAGTCCATATCTTTTTATCTTCCCATGAAGGGTCTGTTTAGGAATTTTTAATGCTCGAGCTGCTTTTGCACAATTATTGTTAGCTTTTTCTAATGCTATTTTAATTAACTTTTTTTCGTATTCTTCCACTGCTTCCTTAAGATTTAAATCTTCCCCCACTATAGATTCTTCAAAACACTCTTTTGAATAATCCATATTAAGAAGATTATAACTTTGCAAATCCTTCATAGTAATATATTCTCCTTCTACAAAGTTCATAGCAGATTCAATAATGTTTTGTAACTCTCTTACATTTCCTGGCCAATCATTATTATAAAAATACTCTATAACCTCTTTATCTAATCCCTTAACAGATTTCCCCATTCTTCTATTAGAGTATTTTATAAAATGGTCAGCTAAAATAGGTATATCCTCTCTTCTCTCTTTAAGAGGAGGAATATGGAGATATATTACATTTAGTCTATAATATAGATCTTCCCTAAGTTTACCTTCTTCTAATAATTTTTTAGGCTCAATATTAGTTGCTGCTATAATCCGGACATCTACTAGTTTTGTACGTATATCCCCTACTCTTCTTATAACACCATCTTCAATCACCCTAAGTAGTTTAGATTGTAGATCTAAACTCATAGAATTGATTTCATCTAAGAACAAAGTGCTTCCATCTGCTAGTTCAAATAATCCTTCTTTATCTTTTGCCCCAGTAAAACTACCTTGTACTGTTCCAAATAATATACTTTCTAACAAGCTTTCTGGTAATGCACCACAATTTTGAGCTATAAAAGGTTTATCTCGCCTATGAGATAAATTATGAATAGATTGAACCACTAATTCTTTCCCTGTACCTGTTTCTCCATATACAAATATAGGAGAATTACTAAATGCAACCTTACAAATTTTCGATTTTAACTCCTTCATTGGTAGGCTTTCTCCAATTATATCTCCTAGTGTATATTGGGTTCCATTAGCTAAAAAAACTTTTTCTTTCCCCCCCCTATTATATAATGTTTCCTGTAACATTATAACTTTCTCAGATAACTCCATTACCTGAGTTACATCTTTAAATATCTCCATAGCACCATATACTCTATTTCCATTGGTTATAGGTATAGTTGATGTAACTATGGTAACATCTCGCCCTTCACAATTAATGTATCTTTGCACATGCTCTATAATTGGTTCCCCTGTGTTTATAACATTCCAAAATGTACTATTATCCTTGCTTATATTGGGAAAAACTTGAAATAAGTTTTTCCCTATGGCCTTATCCGAATCAAATCCTGTAATATTTGTTGATGGTTCATTAAAATATAATATTTCTAATTCTGAATCTACAACTATTATTCCTTCATCTAAATGTTCAATCATCAATTCTAAGATTCTTTTATAATCCATCAAATACCACCTCAAAAGATTTTAAAAACTTATTAACATCTTCTAATCCGCGTCAGATTATTTACTATATTTAAAATAATCCAACTCTTGCTTTAAGTATATATAATTCCTATAAATTTGTCTATAATATATAGGTAGTTGATGGATTATTTATAAAAATCAGGCAGGAAATCCCTGCCTTTACATTACAAATTTAAAAACTTTGATGTTCTGTTCTAGCTATAATTTCATTTTGTAGTCCTTCATTTAAATCATTAAAATAATCGCTATAACCTGCTACTCTTACAATTAAATCTTTATGTTCTTCTGGATTTAATTGAGCCTTCCTTAGAAACTCCGCTGATATGATATTAAACTGTATATGATGTCCACCTAATTTAAAGTAAGTCCTAATTAAATGCATTAAATTTTTTATACCAATTTCGTTTTTTAACAATTCAGGTGTAAATTTTTGATTTAATAAAGTTCCCCCTGTTTTAGCATGATCCATTTTAGAAGCTGATTTAATCACAGCTGTAGGCCCTAATCTATCTGTACC
>JAAYFV010000033.1 GCA_012728075.1 Tissierellia bacterium | reverse complement strand
TCTCTTTACCTTTTCATTTAGCTCTTCTGCAGCATTATATCCTAACTTTTTTTGCCTTGTATTTCTTGCAGCTACTTCTACTATCATAGCTATATTTCTACCAGGTCTTACAGGGATTACTAGTTTAGGTGTTTTAACGCCTAAAAGTTCTATACATTCTTCGTCTAAACCAATCCTATCATATTCCTTTGCTTCATCCCAAAATT
Organism: Tissierellia bacterium; assembly: GCA_012728075.1. Classification (GTDB taxonomy): domain Bacteria; phylum Bacillota; class Clostridia; order Tissierellales; family Tepidimicrobiaceae; genus Keratinibaculum. Next base: position 3,170 of record JAAYFV010000033.1, on the reverse strand, counting down.
CCAACTCTATAACTAAATCGATAAATTCATTCTTTTTAACTGCTCCAACGCCATATAATCTTTCAATATCAATAATTCCTATTCCCCTAATCTCCATAAAATGTCTAATCAACTCAGGTGCTTCTCCTCTAAGTCCTTCTTCAACTCTCTTTATCTCTACTGCATCATCGGCTACTAATCTATGTCCCCGTTTTATCAATTCTAGGGCTGTTTCGCTTTTCCCTACTCCAGATTTACCAATAATTAAAATTCCCATACCATATACCTCTATTAGCACTCCATGGACTGTAATTTCTGGAGCTAACATATAATCTAAATAGTTAATTAGAGCATTGATAAATTTAGTAGTGGGAAGCTCTGTTCTAAGTATGGTAATATTATGTTCTTTTGCCAAATCAATTATTTCTGGAAATACCTCCAAATTCCTAGATATGATTAGAGCAGGTATTGTATAATTAAACATTTTGTTAAATCTATCATAGCGAACCTCTTTAGGCATATTATTTAAATAATGCCATTCCACATTTCCAATTATCTGTAATCTTTCATAGGCAAATCTATTGAAATAATCTGCTAACTGGAGCCCAGGCCTATTGATTTCACTACCAGCAATTTTTACATTTTCCATATCCTTTGCTCTATATACTATCTCTAAATGTAAATCCTCTACTATTTTTTCTAAGGTAACATAGTTCATGTTTTTTCCTCCTATAACCTTTCTGGTATTATAATACAAGCTATTATATATGCAATAATTCCACCAAATATAGCAGTAAATACAGAGAACAACGTCCACACTAACCTTATGACTGTAGAATCTACATTTAGGTATTCTGCTATTCCTCCACATACTCCACATAGCATCCTATCTTCCATGGAACGATATAATTTTTTAGTCATCTTGAGCCTCCTTTTTTCTAAAATGATTATACAAATCCTTAGCCACTCTTCTATTCATACCTTTTACATTAGTCAATTCTTCTATAGATGCACTTTTAATATTGTCTATAGTATGGAAATGTTTAAATAATTCCTTCTTCCTCTTTTCTCCAATACCCTTTACATCGTCTAATTCCGATTTAAACATTTTCTTGCTCCTTAGACTTCTATGATAAGATATGGCAAATCTATGGGCTTCTTCTTGAATTTTATATATAAGCTTAAAGCCAAGGCTGTCTTCATCTAAATTTATCTCTTCATTATTATATATAATGCCTCTAGTATTGTGAAAATCATCTTTTACTAAACCACAGACAGGAATATTTAAACCTAATTCCTTTAATACTCCTATAGCAATATTTACCTGTCCTTTACCCCCATCTACCATTACCAAATCTGGAAAGGTGGAAAAACCCTTAATCTTTATACGATTCTCCTTTATCAGCTCCTTCTCCTTCAATCCCCTTATAAATCTCCTATTAAGAACCTCTGCCATGCTTTTGTAATCATCTGGATTATCCACAGATTTAATTTTAAATCTCCTATAGTCGCTTTTTTTAGCCTCTCCCTGCTCAAACACTATCATAGAGCCAACAGGAGATATCCCAGATGTATTAGATATATCGTAGGCCTCTATTCTATTAGGTATATTCTCTAAATCTAAAACCTGTCGCAATTCCTCCAATGCCCTTTCATTTTCCCTTTGTTTTCTTAGAAATTTATCTCCATATTGATTTAGCATGTCCATGGCATTTTTCTTCACCATTTCCATAAGCTGGGACTTTTCTCCTCGTTTTGGAACCCGTATAGTAACCTTTGAACCTCTCTTTTCCGATAACCATCTGGATATAGGCTCTATATCATCAATCTCCTCTTCTATAAATATTTCTTTAGGTACATAGGCGGTTCCTAGATAGAACTGTTTAATAAAGGAACTTAAAATCTCTTTTCTTGCTTCATTGAAGATATCAGACATTATAAAGTGTTCTCTTCCTACTACCTTGCCAGCTCTTATAAAGAAAACCTGAATACATACTTCGTCTACCCCTTTTGCCATACCTATTACATCTTGATCTACTAAATTAGAGCTTACTATCTTTTGCTTTTCTAATATGGTATTTAAAGAATTAATTTGGTCTCTATATTTAGCGGCACTTTCAAAATCCAGCTCCTGAGAGGCTTTATACATTTTCTCTTCTATTAATTTAATCAATTTATCTTCTTTACCGTTTAAAAACATAATTATCTCATCTATCATGGAATTGTATAGCTTTTCATCTACATTGCCTTGACAAGGACCTAGACATCTACCTATATAGTAGTTTAGGCAAGGCCTAGTCTTTCCTTGATTTTTCTCTAGATTTTGATTACAAGTCCTTATAGGATATAAGTTTCTTATTATATCTATAGTATCGTTAACTGCATAGGCACTAGGATAGGGACCAAAATATTTGGCACCATCTTTGAGTACCCTTCAAGTCTTTAATACCCTAGGATATTTTTCATTGGTGGTTACCTTTATATAGGGATACTGTTTGTCATCCCTTAGAAGTATATTGTATTTTGGCTTGTGTTTTTTGATTAAATTGGCCTCAAGAATCAAAGCTTCTACTTCATTGTCCACAATAATGTACTCAAACTCCTCTATATGTTTCACCATCACCCTTACCTTAGGAGGATGATTTTCAGTGGTTCTAAAGTATTGTCTAACCCTATTCTTAAGGGAAATAGCTTTTCCTACATATATTATATCCCCATCTTTATCCTTCATTATATATACCCCTGGCTTATTGGGTAGTTTTTTTAATTCTTCATCTATATTAAACAATTTAATCACCTTTCAAAGTAAATATGTTCTAAGGATATAATATCATAAGAAAGGGAAAAATATAAATATAAAATTTCCCATCATCAGTATTTATACTGACAATGGGAAATTGAATTATCCCTCTATTAGGTGATGCTCTAGTATTTGCTCTTTTCTAAAGCCTTGTAATCCTAGATAAAATTCTACATTGTTCAATAGATAATCTAATTTTACAGGACCTACTAGTTCAGAACCTGTAACTTGTACACCATATCTCCTTGCTTCTTGTTTTACCAATTCAAAGGTTCTATATAGGGGGGTTTTGCTGCAATCAAACATATTCATAGACACTACTGTACCTTCCCTTTCAGGGAATTTGATTCCTACTGCTCTTACTGTAGAAAATCCACCGCTAGGTCCCCTT
>JAAYFV010000221.1 GCA_012728075.1 Tissierellia bacterium | reverse complement strand
TTTACATCAATAGCAGTCAATGCTTCAGTTTCATCTATCACAATATATCCTCCACTTTTCAAAGGTACTTTTCTTTTAAGTGCTAATTCTATATCCTTCATAATATCTCTATGATTTTCTATATTAAAATCCTCTTGATAAAATAGTTTGTTTTTCAGTTCTGGAGATATTAATTCTTGAAAATCCAATAGACTATCATATCGTTCCCTATCGTTAGTTATTATCCTGTGTATTTTATCGTTAAAAGCATCTCTTATTATCTTATAGCTTAAATCCATATCCTTGTACAGCAATTTGGGACAGGGTAAAAAGTTTCTTTCCCTTTCTAGTTTATGGAATAGATTAATAAGCTGGGTATATTCATTCAATAATGCATCTTTATCTACTCCTACTGCTTGAGTTCTAAAGATAAATCCTATATTCTCCCTTTGAATTTCATTGCCTATTTGGTATAATCGCTCAATTTCTTCCAAATCATGAATTTTCCTAGATATATTTATTTTAGAGGAATAGGGTGTAAGTACTAAATATCTCCCTGGTAAAGTAATGTGGGTTGTTACCTTAGCTCCTTTGTTTATACTTGGTTCCTTTATAACCTGCACTATAATCTCCTGACCTTTCTTGACAATTTCTTGAATTTTAGCTGAAGGACCTTTATAATTTATATCCTTAGGCAATGCATCTTTTACATATAGATATGCATTTTTCTCCTCTCCAATATCAACAAAAGCTGCTTCCATTCCCGGAAGTACATTTACTACCCTTCCCCTATATACATTGCCAATACATTTTTCGTTTTTTTTCTTATCGATATAATATTCTACTAGCCTTCCTTCTTCTACAATTCCAACCCTTTCTTCATAATCTTTCGAGTCAATAAATATATAATTCATATTATCTCTCCTATATTAAATGGGAGATTGAATCTCCCCATCTGTTTCAATAAATAAAGCTACACGATTTATTTCCAAAGTATCCCAATCTATGCCTATATTTAAATATTTCTCCATAGCCATAATAAAATCTCTAGGATTTAAATTTCCTTTGTCTCCAGCCCTTAAAAGGCAATTCAAAACTATAAATTTGGTATCCCTTTCAGCATTAGTATCTTTTAATTTAACTATCACATTTCCTATTAAATTTTTTATATTACGCTCTTTTTCAATAATTCTATTTTTCTTACGTTTTACTTTAGTTACCATTATTTTTTCTTCTTCTAACAAGTTTTTTATAGATTCTTCTAATTCTTCAATACTTTTTATATTTGCAGCATAAAATTCTATTTCATAGCAACTCCATCTTATAAGGGAAGATAAAGATTTGGTTTCCTCAATATATTTTACTTCTACAATCCTAATTCCCTCTGGAAGCTGGGTATTCACCTTATTAATAAATACTTCCTCTGGCATCTTTTCCTGTAATTCTATATCCATATATTCACTACAACTAGCAATCCCTAATGCCAAAGGATTAGCTATAGAAAGCTTAGGTTGAGGGTTAAATCCTTCAGAGTATTTTATAGGAATATTTGCCCTTCTAAAAGTTCTTTCAAACAAACGCATCAAATCGTGATGGGATATATATTTTAAATAATTTTCTTTAGTAAACCTTATTCTTAAATTCAATTACAAACACCACCTGAAAAGCTTTTATTGATTCCACATCCAGTACAACCTAGTCTACAATCTCTAGTCAATTCTTGGGCTTTAGCTTTTTCATACTCCCTTATTAGATATTTTTTGCTAACCCCAGAATCTATAAAATCCCAAGGTAATACTTCATCTAACTCCCTTTCCCTTAATGCATAGAAATCCCCTTGAACCTCTGTTTCCAACAAAGCCTCCATCCACTTGTCATAATCAAATAGTTCTGACCAGCCGTCGAATTTACATCCTTTCTCCCAAGCTCTTATTAAAGTTTTAGACAGTCTCCTGTCCCCCCTAGCTAATA
>JAAYFV010000220.1 GCA_012728075.1 Tissierellia bacterium | reverse complement strand
TAAAAAATAGTGGTGGAAGGGGAGCTGGTACTATAACAGCTGGTCTATTCTTGGAAGAATTTGTAGACAATACTCCTTGGGTTCATCTAGATATTGCGGGAACTGCATATCTTTCCGATGGCCAAGGGTATCTACCTAAAGGTGCCACCGGCGTACCTGTCAAAACCTTATACTATCTAATAAAACACCATTAAAAAAAGGGGCATTTTAGCCCCTTTTTATTGTGCATACCTATGTTAAAAATCAAATACACTCCCTTTTAGAGGAGAGTGTATTTGATAAAAGAAATATTATTCAGCTTTGTATTTTTTAAAAAGAATAGTCCCATTATGTCCACCAAAACCTAAGGAATTGGATAGAGCATAATTGACATCCATAGTACAAGCTTCATTTGGCGTATAGTCTAAATCACATTCCGGATCTGGGGTCTCAAGATTTATGGTAGGAGGTATTATTCCCCTTTCTATAGTCAATATTGTAGCTATAGCTTCTATTCCCCCAGCAGCTCCCAATAGATGGCCTGTCATGGATTTGGTAGAGCTAATCTTCAGTTTATAAGCATGATCCTTAAATGCCTTTTTAATGGCCATGGTTTCTAATTTATCATTATAATAAGTACTAGTTCCATGAGCGTTTATATAGTCTACTAATTCATAATGTATACCTCCATCTTCTATTGCCAATCTCATGGCCATAGTTGCCCCTTCTGCTTCTGGATCTGGTGCTGTTACATGGTAGGCATCAGATGTAGCGCTGTATCCAATTATCTCTCCATATATATGGGCATTTCTATTCAATGCATGTTCTAATTCCTCTAATATAAGTATGCCTGCCCCTTCCCCTATGACAAAACCATCTCTATCCTTATCAAAAGGACGACTAGCTTTTTCTGGTTCATCATTTCTTTTAGAGAGGGCTTTCATAGAGCAAAACCCTGCTACAGAAATGGGACTTACTGCTGCTTCACTTCCTCCTGTAACTATTATGTCTGCATCGCCTCTTTGAATCATTCTAAAGGATTCCCCTATAGCATGATTCCCTGAAGCACAAGCAGTTGTGATAGTAAAACTAGGCCCTTTAAATCCATAATACATGGTTATCTGCCCTGGCCCCATATTAGATATCATCATAGGTATGAAAAAAGGGCTTACTCTTTTAGCTCCTCTTTCCATTAATTTTGTGTGTTCTCTTTCTAAAGTTTCTATGCCACCTACTCCAGAACCTAGTATTACCCCTACTCTCCTTTTATCAATACTATCTAAATCCAATCCACTATCCTCTAATGCTAATTGAGTTCCTGCTATTGCAAACTGAGCAAATCTGTCCAGTCGTTTTGCTTCTTTTTTATCTATATACTTTTCTGGATCAAAGTTTTTAACTTCAGAACCTATTGTTGTAGTATAGCCTTCTGTATCAAAATTAGTTATATGGGATATACCTGATCTTCCTTCAATAAGAGAATCCCAGTATTCTTCTTTACCTATTCCTATAGAAGTTACAGGTCCTAGTCCTGTTACAACTACTCTTCTCATTCTATTCCCTCCAAATAAGATTAAGCAATTTTAGATTCCACATATGCTACTATATCTTTTATGTTTTTGAACTTTTCAGCATCTTCATCTGGAATCTCTATTTCAAATTCATCTTCAATATCCATCATTACCTCTACTGCATCTAAAGAATCTGCTTCTAAATCATTCATTAGGGAGGTTTCTGGTTTTATAGTTTCTACCTCCTCTATTTCTAGATGATCAGCAATAATATCTCTCACTTTCTCAAATACATTCATTAGTAACTCCTCCTTTAATTTATTATATTAACATTCCACCATCTACATGGATTACTTGACCAGTGATGTAATCAGCTTTTTCGCTACATAAAAAAACTACTAAATTTGCCACATCTTCTGGTTTCCCTGCTCTATTTAATGGTATAGATTTTAGCATTTCATCTTTTATATTGTCTTCTAATACTTGTGTCATATCTGTTTCTATAAAGCCAGGGGCTACTGCATTTACATTTATCCCTCTACTTCCTAATTCCTTAGCTATGGATCTTGTAAATCCAATAACACCTGCCTTTGAAGCACTATAATTTCCTTGACCTGCATTACCAGATATGCCTACTATTGAGGCAATATTTACTATTTTCCCATATCTTTTCTTCATCATTCCTCTGGCTACAGCTTTAGTACATAGGAACACCCCTCTTAGATTGGTATCTATAACCTGATCCCAATCTTCTGTTTTCATCCTAATAAGTAAATTATCCCTTGTAATTCCTGCATTGTTTACTAATACATCTATATTTCCCAATTCCTTATTTATCACTTTCATCATATTATTTACTTCTTCTTCCTTAGATACATCAGCTTTTATAGCCAGTGCCTTTACATTATTCTTCTCTATTTCATCTACCACCTCCTGTGCTTTTTTATTATTATTTATATAGCTTATAGCTATATTGTATCCTTCTTCCGAAAGTTTTAGGGCAATAGCCCGTCCTATACCTCTTGTTCCACCTGTAATCAACGCTACCTTGTTTCCCATTATATTAAGCTACTCCTCTCTATTTAAAGATTTACAAGCTTCTTTAAAATCTTCTATATTGCTTATGTTTAAAGTGTTTACCTTTACTCCTTTTGTTTTAGCAGTTCTCTTTACAAATCCTGTTAGACTCTTTCCTGGACCTACTTCAACAAATGTATCCACTCCATTGTCAATCATTGTATTTACAGAATCACACCATAATACTGAATTACTTACTTGGCGTATAAGACGAGGAGGTACTTCCTCTTTATCCTTTATTGGTTTTGCATCTACATTTGCTACAACTACCTTCTTTAAATCATTTATTTTAATTTTTTTCAGTTCTTCTTTTAGTTTTTCCCCTGCAGGTTGTAATAAACTACAATGGAATGGAGCACTTACTGGCAAAAACACAACCTTTTTAGCCCCTAATTTCTTTGCTTCTTCTGCAGCTAATTTTAACACATCCCTCTCTCCTGATATAACTATTTGACCAGGACAATTATAGTTAGCTATTTCCACCACACCAAAATCTTTTACTCTATCTATAGCTTCCTCTACTTTTTCCTTATCCAATCCTAGTACAGCTGCCATACCACCTTTTCCCAAAGGAACAGTTTCCTGCATTAGCTTTCCCCTTTTTTCCACTAAAGGGAGAGCTTCTTCAAGCTCAAAGGCATCAGCACTAACAAGAGCAGTATATTCTCCCAGACTTAAGCCTGCAGCATATTCAAAATCTATACCCTCCTTCTGAAGTGCCTTATATATGGCAATACTAGTAGCAAGAATGGCTGGTTGTGTGTTTTCAGTCTTTATAAGTTCTTCTTCTGGTCCTTCAAAACATAATTTGCTTATATATCTACCTAAGCTCTCATCTGCCCTATCAAATACTTCCCTAGCAACAGAAAAATTATCATAAAAGTCCTTTCCCATACCGACAAATTGAGCCCCTTGACCTGGAAAAATGAAAGCTGTCTTTCCCATACTATTCACCCCTTTTTAATTTATTTAATCTATTTAAATTTTCTTCTGCTTCTTCTATTATATTGCTTATTATTTCTTCACATGTCTTAATATCCTTTATTAGTCCAGAAATTTGTCCTGCCATTACTGAACCATTGTCCATGTCTCCTTCCATTACAGCTAATCTTAATCTTCCCGCTCCTAACTTTTCTAATTCTTCAAAGGAAACCCCTTTCTTCTCTAATTCTAAATATTCTCGGGTAAACTTATTCTTCAATACCCTTACAGGATATCCAGTACTTCTACCTGTGACTATTGCTTCCCTATCCTTAGCTTTTATTATTCTTTCTTTATAATTATCATGAGCTATACACTCAGTAGAACAAACAAATCTAGTCCCCATTTGAACTCCTTCTGCTCCTAAGGATAAAGCAGCTAAAAATCCTCTACCATCAGCAACACCTCCTGCTGCAATAACAGGTATATCCACTGCATCAGCTACCTGAGGAACTATAGCCATAGTAGTCAATTCTCCAATATGTCCACCAGCTTCTGTTCCCTCTACAATTAAAGCATCAGCACCTTCTCTTTCAAGTCTTCTAGCTAAAGCTACTGTAGGTACCACAGGTATAACCTTTATTCCAGCCTTTTTAAATTTTTCCATGTATTTCCCTGGATTACCTGCACCTGTAGTCACAACAGGTACTCTTTCTTCACATACCAAATCTACAATATCCTCTGCAAAGGGAGACATAAGCATTATGTTGACTCCAAAAGGCTTATCAGTTTTTTTTCTTATATTTTCTATTTCCTTTTTTACTATCTCCTTTGGTGCATTTCCTGCAGCTATAACTCCTAATCCACCTGCATTGGATACTCCTTGAGCTAGTTCATAAGTAGCAGCCCAAGCCATCCCCCCTTGTAAAATCGGATATTTAATATTTAGTATTTCACATACTCTAGTATAAAACATATATAATACCTCCATCACTTTGCCCATTTTAATATTACAGATGCCCAAGTTAACCCTGCCCCAAAGGCAACCATAAGTATATTATCTCCTTTGTTTATAAGCCCTTCTCTATAAGCTTCTTCCAAAGCTATAGGTATAGAAGCAGAGGACATATTTCCATAACGGTCCAAATTTACATACACTCTATCCTTTGGTACCTTTAACCTTTTTGCTGCAGAATTGATTATCCTAATATTAGCCTGATGAGGAATCAAAAAATCTATATCCTCTAGTTCCATATCTACTTCTTTTAAAGCCTCAATAGATGCTTTTTCCATAACCCTTACAGCAAACTTAAAGACTTCCCTCCCATCCATATGTATGTAGTGGAGTCTTTTTTCTACTGTTTCAATAGAAGAGGGCATCCTAGAACCTCCTGCTGGTTGAGTTAAAAAATGTCCATTCTCACCATCTGCGCCTAAATTATAGGATAGTATTCCTAATCCTTCTTCACATCTTTCTAACACACAAGCGCCAGCACCATCACCAAATAATACACAGGTACTTCTGTCTTCCCAGTCCATTATCTTTGATAAAACCTCAGCTCCAATTACTAACACTTTTTTATAGGCTCCTGCTTTTATAAAATTTGTCCCTGTAGCTAATCCATATAAAAATCCTGAACAACCTACAGACATATCAAAAGCTGCAGCATTTGTAGCTCCTAAATTTTTTTGTACAATACAAGCTGTAGATGGAAAGGCCATATCTGGTGTAACTGTAGCTACTATTATTAAATCTATATCCTTTGGATCTACTTTTGCATCCTCTAATGCTTTTATAGCTGCCTCTGTACATAAATCTGATGTAGCCATATCATCTTCTACTATTCTTCTTTCCCTAATACCAGTTCTAGTTCTTATCCATTCATCTGAGGTATCTACCATTTTACTTAAATCATCATTGGTAATAACCTTATCTGGCAAAGCGCTTCCTATCCCAGTAATTCCTACGTATGTTGCAGAATCCAATTTAACACCTCCTTAAATAATAATATAGCCGACATATATGTCGACAATAATATTATATCATCTTTTTTATTAAAAAAAAAGTAATATTTGCTAAAGTTGAATTTTTTTAACTAAAAACAAAAATAACTACATATAATATTAAAATTATATGAGTTATTTATATGCATATAATTATATATGAAATTATATAAAAAGTCATTAATTTTTTTATATAATTTAGGTAAAATCTGGGAAAAGGTATTAAATACCTATAAAACACTATATAATACCCTTTACATAAATTCTCATCTTCTATAATTTATAGAATATATGATATAATGTAGCCACAATAATTCTTTTAATGAATTTGGAGGTGTTTTTATGTCAAATATATTAAATATTAATGAAATAAAAAAAATTATTCCCCACCGATATCCTTTTTTATTAGTAGATAAAGCTGAAATATTAATTCCTGGGAAAAAAGGTATTGGGTATAAAAATGTAACTATTGGCGAACCTTTTTTTACAGGCCATTTCCCTGAAGAACCTATTATGCCTGGGGTATTAATCGTTGAAGCTTTAGCGCAAGTAGGAGCTATTGTTCTATTAAGTGAAGAAAAATTTCAAGGGAAAACCCCTTATTTTGCTGGATTAAATAAAGTAAGGTTTAAAAGAAAAGTAATACCAGGAGATACTTTAAATATGGAAGTAGAAATTACAAGGTTAAGGGGAAGTATTGGGATAGGGCAAGGAAAGGCTTTTGTAGATGATGAACTTGCCTGTGAAGGAGAATTTTTATTTGCTATAGGCGATTGATACTTATAAATTAATTTGAAACAGAGGTGAAAATATGTATAATAAAATACGAGTAGGAATAGTTGGATATGGCAATCTAGGTAAAGGAGTAGAATTGGCGTTAAATAACAATCCAGATTTTGAATTAATAGGGATATTTACTAGAAGGAATGTAAAAGATATTGATTCTAATTCAAATATTATACCTTTTAACAAAGTGTTAGATTATAAAGATAAAATAGATGTAATGTTTCTATGTGGCGGCTCTGCAAAGGATTTGCCAGAACAATGTCCAAAGCTTGCAGAGCATTTCAATACTATAGATAGTTATGATAACCACAAAAATATCCCAAAATACTTCGATATGATAGATAATATTGCAAAAAAATCAAATAAAGTTAGTTTAATATCTGTAG
>JAAYFV010000219.1 GCA_012728075.1 Tissierellia bacterium | reverse complement strand
GAGACAGATCTACTCTATCTGGAATATGTTTAAATCCTGGATAGCCTGAACTGCCTGTAGTATATACCCTATCTGCATAGGACTCCTTTGGGGGTACTATACAGTTAGTGGTAAATAATATTGGCCCATTAAACTTTTCAAATTCTTCTTTTTGTTTCCACCATGCATTTCCATAGTTTCCAACAAAGTGATCATATTTCTTAAAGGCTGGATAGTAATGAGCTGGTAACATCTCACCATGGGTATATACATCTACACCAGTTCCCTTAGTTTGTTCTAGTAATTCTTCTAAATCCTTTAGATCATGGCCAGCTATTTATATAGCTGGATTGTTTCTAACTCCTATATTCACTTCCGTTATCTCTGGATTACCATAAGTAGATGTGTTTGCCTTATCTAATAATGCCATAGTATCTACGCCATATTTACCAGTTTCTAATGTCAATGCTACTAGATCGTCTACTGTTAGACTATCATCTAATGTAGCTGCTAAAGCTTTTCTAATAAATTTTCCTATTTTAGGATCATAATATCCTAGATTATCTGCATGTTCTGCATAGGCAGCCATACCTTTAAACCCATAGGTGATTAATTCCCTTAAAGACCTTATATCTTCATTTTCTGTAGCTAAAACTCCTACCTTTTCTGAACTAGCCTTATACACTATTTCATCTTTGGAGTTTACTATAAATGTAGCTGCATCAGCTAGTTCTCCTAATTCTACTTTTCTTTCTATTAACTGGGCTTTAAGCTTATCTCTTAATTTAAGAGCTTCTTTTATCTTTTCAAAAAATCTTTCCTTATCAAAATTGGTATTGGTAATAGTCATAAATAATCCTTCTATTATGAATCTATCTAAACCTTCCATATCCATACCTATCTCATCAGCTTTAACTCCTAGTTCTGAAATTCCTTTTAAGGAATAAATCATTAAATCCTGAAGAGCTGCTAAATCTGCTGTCTTACCACACATACCTACCTTTGTGCAACCCTTCCCTTGAGCTGCCTCTTGGCATTGGAAACAAAACATATTCATAATTATTACCTCCCTATCTATACTGTAATAATATGATAATATATAATCCCTAGTATTTCGGTAACCTATGTTACAGAATAGAGGTTTAATTTTATCTTTATCCATCATAAAAAATAATAGATAGGGTTTACATTAAATAATAAATATATTACATTTTTCTACTCCAATAAAGCTTACTTAACTCCATTAAAATAATAAATACAGCTATTAATCCAGATATTAAATAGCTTAATTCATCATTTTGTTTGATTATGTTAACAAACCATAGTATTACTAAAATAGTTAATGTCATATTATAAGTAAAATAAGCGGCTTTATCCCTAATAATTATTAACCTTTCATCCTTTTCCAGTTGTTTTTCTTTCTCCCACATTTTAGGATGTTTTCTATATTCATAGAGATCCAATAATGCACGCACTACAATAACAAATAGAATTCCAGATAATACCCTTAAGGTACTATTTTCATTACCTAATAAATCAAATATTATTACGCCTAATAAATAACCAAGTAGATTATAAATAAAATGTTTTACTTTTTTCTTCTTCAATCTATCTTCCATTTTCATCCTCCTCATAAATAAATATATCCTCTATGCTTCTTTCAAAATAACGGGCTATCTTAAACGCTAGTAGGATAGAAGGATTGTATCGTCCATTTTCTAATGAACTAATAGTTTGTCTAGAAACTCCTAGTATATCTGCTAATTCTTCTTGACTAAGCCCTTTTAATTTTCTAATTTCTTCTAATCGATTCTTCATCCAATAAATCCACCCCTCCATGTCAAGCTTACTTTACATCCATTATATCTTTTTTATGAGTTTTGTCAAGGAAACTTTACATGTTTTACACAAAAAAACAAACTGATAGATTTAAATCCTCCAGTTTGTTTTTTTTGATATGTGAATTGTCAGACCATATCTCAAATCATTTCTCATATTTTGAATTATACGATCCATCTTTTCCAGTTCTCTTAAAACTTTCTTCTCCTCCTCACTAGTTTCTATAACCCTATCT
>JAAYFV010000218.1 GCA_012728075.1 Tissierellia bacterium | reverse complement strand
CAAGATAGAAGCAAATATCTGTATAACGACTGAACCCTTTAATATTTTCAGAGCAACTACACTTTATACAACCCCCTTGGCAATTAAAATAATTGTTAATAATTATGCCACTTCTTCTTGGTGAAAAATTTGGAGCCATCATCATTAGCTGTTCTATTTCCCCTAATGGTGTAGCATACATAAATAATCTTGACATTGTTTTCATTCCCTTCTTTTATTTTTTGGCACAAAAAAGAGACGAAGTTTATTTGGTCATTTAAGTAGACCTAAAACTTCGCCTCTTTTTCAGATATTTATCTTTGAATTCACACAAACGCTGCTATTGCTTCAATTTGATTTCTGCTTAGTTGACTATTAGAGCATAATTATAGATATTAGTAATGAAGCTTATAATATTTTCTATTTATACATTCTTTTTTTATATTTATATGTGAAAGTTGCAATACATACATTTATGATTAAAAATATAGCTATAGGTAAGAAAAATATTAATACTTCACTTCCCTTTATGCTTCCCATTGCTATACCAACAAATGATACTAGTGAACTAAATATAAATAAAGCTATCGAAAATAGATATAAATAAATATTTGTATATAGAGTAAATACAATAAACATGAGTATCAGTGTTATATAAGGTCCTGCAATAAATGGTCCCCCATCAAACATATCTGCAATAAAACTTCTTTCTTTTCTGTTTTTAGTTCTTGGAGTTCTTTCTTTAGTTCGGTATATTTTTCCTCATAGTTTTCTTTGTCTATTTGGTCTTCTAAGTGTAAATCTAGTAGTTTACTTATCTTATTCTCCACATTTCTTATATCCCCATCTATAAAAGCAACGATATATTATTATAATGAAATATATTTATGAGTTATCGGAAATGGATATAGCTAAAATACTAGGTATTAGTAGACAAGCTGTTAATAGACTCAAAAATAGAGCTTTAAATAATTTAAGGAAGTTTTTCTTAGAAGAAGGGGGTCATTCAATTGGATGAAAAAATAATTGAAACAGCTGCGAAGGAGAGTATATGGGTAGTATTAACAGTGGCTCTTATATTTTATATCCTAAGAAGTCAAGAAAAAAGAGATCTTCGACAAGAAGAAAGAGAAGTAAAATATCAAAATATTATATCTAACTTAAGTGATAAGTTGAATTTGATAGAAGATATCAAAGATGATATATGTAAAATCAAAAATTTTGTTTTTCAAAAGCAACCTTAACATATACATTTAATTACATCATATTTTATTAAAAGTAAAACAAATAATTTAATCAAGAATGTTTACATTTTACTCAAAAATGTGCTTGTATATAGTGAGAAGTAAATAACCGGTTATAAAATTCTCAAGGTATAAATCGTAGTAATAAAAATTAATTTAGAACAAAGGAGAGATTATGATGTCAAGTAAATATTTTGCTTATCCAACAACATATGAAGGTGAACGTGCTGTGCTGTATTATACAGGAGGTCTAATATACTATCATGTAGGTGGATCTATGGCTTGGAGAAATAACAATCCAGGAAATTGCTATTCTGGAAACTCTAGTGCACGATTTAATGAAATTGGTCAAAATGGCTCATTTGCTATATTCCCAACTTACTCTGATGGATACAACTGTATGGAATATGTAATATTCAATAACTACGGGTAACTTTCAATTGCAGATATGATGTATAATTATGCCCCACCTCATGAAAATGATACTGAAGCATACATTGGAATGATTGTAAATGAAACTGGCCTAAGTAGAGATACTATTCTTAATACTTTGAGCTCCAGTAACAGAACAAAGCTATTGGGAGTTATAATGAAAAAAGAGGGACAGCAAAAGGGAAGAATAGTAACTACAAATATATGGCCTGACTAAACCAATTAATCTTTTAATAGATTCTTAGTTATAATCGTGGTAGGATGCTAAAAATCCTACCACGATTATTTCAGTCCCTTTCAATTTAACATGTGTTTGATACTTTTTTAGATGAAAACCATCTAAATTTTTAGTATAAAGTTCAAGCTTACAAGCCACATGTTGCCCTTAATAAATATTATTACTACTAGTAAGTATTCTGATAAATCTTTCTAAATATCTTTGACCCTTCATTATTGATTATTTATGGTTTTCTTGTCTTAAAGTCACTGTTGTTTTCGTCAATTTAATGTTCAATTAAAAATCTTTAAAATTAAGCTTTAGATAATACCCCTCTACAGGACTATAATCATGTATGTGATTTTCATTAAGTAGCAGTGTTTTTAATTTGCTAAGCTTTTTAAGAGGACTTATATCGGTTATTTTATTATTATTTAATTTTAGCTCTGTTAGATTTACTAACCCGCTCAGAGCTCCTATGTCAGAAATCTGATTATTAGACAAATCTAATTCTGTTAAACACTCTAAATTACTAAGGGCACTTATGTCTGAAATCTCGTTATAAGCTAAATTCAATTTGGTTAAGTTCATTAAATTTCGTAAAGAGCTTATATCACTTATTTCTGCATTGAATAAAATTAACTCTGTTAAATTCTCCAGATTATTTAAAACACTTATATCTTTTAAATTACTTTTACCTCGAAAAAAATGACTGGATAATTGTAGTTTTTGAAGATTAGATAGGTTGCTTAAATGACTTATGTCTGCATTCCCATCATAGTCTAAATATAATTCAGTCAAATTAGTTAATGTCTTAAAAAAACTCAAATCAATAGACTCGTAAAATCCCAGTCTTAACCAACTTAATTTTGTTAATTTGCTTAAGACGTCCAAATCATTGACCTTATTTAGATATAAACTAAGGTTAGTCAAGTTTGTTAGATTATTTAAAAAATTTATATCACTTAATTCATAATTATAGAAGTATAATTCGGTTAAATTATTTAACTCTCCTAATACATGAATATTTTCCAAATCAATATTCTCACAATGAGAAATATTAAGTACCTCCAATTTAGATAAATTTCTTAGAGGAGTTATATCCTTAACCCAAGTATTTTGTATATTCAATTGAGTTAAATCCTTCAAGTCATTTAGAGCACTTATATCACTAATATAGTTATCAGATAGATTTAACTTAACTAAATTGGTTAAATTACTTATATTACTTATATCGTTGATATCATTGAATGATAAGTTTAATTCTTCTAAATTGGTTAGATTTTCAATTCCGCTTAATTCTTTTATATTAGCCGAAACAACCTCCAGCTCAGTAATATTCTCCAAATCAACTTTATAAATTTGACCTGATGGTTTTGATATCTTTTCTCTAATTGCTTTCTCTAAAGAAGAATCAGAAAAAACTATCGAATCATTACCGTAGTTTTCTGTAGTACTATTAGGACTTTGAATTAGTTCCCTAGATTTACCTTGATTATAATGCATACCTACCCATGCTATACAAATACAGGCTATAATAATAGCAAGGTATCTTTTCATTAAAATCCCCCCTTGCACATTAAAAATCTTATAATGTATATTTATTTTATTAGAATTAAAAATAACTTTATCTTATAAATATTGTTTATATAGGCCTAGATATTTTTTTAAAAAAAGCAGTACCCTTCTGATTAAATGATAAAGAGTAGAAGTAAATAGCCCAATAACAACCTCAACCCCATTAAAAACTTCTTTTCTTCTTTTACCCTTCCCTATATCTTTAAAAACGATATGTTCTTCGTCATGAATAAATTTCATAACAACATATCGTTTTCGTTGATAATTAGCCATTTCGAGAACATTTCCTACTATTAATTTTTTTGTATTCCTACCACACACTCCACATGTGTCGTCTGGGGAAACATATCTACTGGCTGCACTTCTACAACTTTATACCCTCCTTCAACCAAATAAGCTAAATCTCTAGCTAAGGTAGCTGGATTGCAAGATACATAAATAATTTTTCCCGGAGCCATATTTACCATAGTTTCTAATACACTTTCTTCGCAGCCTTTTCTTGGTGGATCTACTACTACAATATCAGCGTACAAGCCTTCTTTGTATAATCTTGGTACTACATCTTCTCCTTTTCCTGTATAAAATTTTGCATTATTTATATTATTTATCTTTGCATTTACCTTAGCATCCTCTATAGCAGATTTTACTATTTCTACACCATGTACCTCTTTTGCTTTTTTAGCTAAAAACAAGGAAATAGTCCCTATGCCACAGTAAATATCAAAAACTACTTCATCCCCTTTTAAATTAGCATATTCTAAAACCTTATCATAAAGAACTTTTGTTTGTATTGAATTTACTTGGAAAAAGGATTTAGAGGATATATTAAACTTTAAATCACCTATATAATCTACTATTCTATCCTCTCCATACAGTACAAGGGTCTCATCTCCTAAAACCACATTTGTATTCCTAGTATTTATATTTTGGACTATGCTCTTTAATCCTGGTACATTTTCTTTTAACATCCTTATTAATTCATCTTTATAAGGAAGCCTCCTACCATTGGTTACAAGTACCACCATAACATCCCCTGTAGCAAATCCAAACCTACTTACTATATGTCTAATTAAACCTGTTCTTTTCACTTCATCGTAAACTTCTATATTAAAGTCATCAATATACTTTTTGATTGTTTTAATAATTATTTTAGTAACAGGAGCCTGGATATGACAATAACTAGTATCTACTATATTATGGGTCCCCATTTCATAAGCTCCCATAATAGCCTTATTGTTTTTAATCCCAACAGGGAATTGCCCCTTGTTTCTATATTCAAAGGGATTTTCCATGCCTATTGTAGGATTAACCTTTGTACTTATCTTTCCTATTCTACTTAATGTTTGTTCTACCTTATTTCTTTCATCTTAAGCTGGGCATCATAATCCATATGCATAATCTGGCACCCACCACATTTCCCGAATAAACTACATTTAGGTTTAATCCTGTCTTTAGAAGGCTCCACCATTTCTAAAATTTCCCCTATTCCATATCGCTTTTTTAAAGTAGTTATTCTTGCCCTTACCTTATCACCAGGTATAGCCTGGGGTACAAATACTGTAAATCCATCTATTTTCCCCACACCTTCTCCACTGCTGCTTAAATCTTCTATTTCAATATTATAAATTTTATTTTTTTCAAACATTACAAGAACTCTCCTTTATATTAGCTAAATTTAAAATCTGTCTAATTAATGTTGTCTTGCCTGAACCAAAAGTTAATAAGTTAGTGTCGGAACTAAATGTTTTTTTGTTGAAAAAAATTACCCTAGCATTAACTTATGAATTCCCCAATAAGTTGGTGCCAGGGTCAATATTTTTTACGTTGCCTTGTCCTTCTTTAGATTATATCCGGAAATTACCAATATATACATATTACCACCGAATCATTATTCTCCTATAGCCTTTGCCTATCATTTTTTCCAGCCATATCTTTATATATCCTTTATAAAATTCTCTAGTGCTAGGAAGGACCATGGTTATACCTATTATATCAGTAACTATACCTGGTAATAGCAATAAAAATCCACCTAATAATATACAAAACCCTGTTAATAGCTCATCTCCCGGTATATTGCCTTGGGCCATTTCGTTGTTTATATTCCTTATGACCAATTTCCCTTCTGATTTGGCTAAATAATATCCTGCTATGCCTGTTAATATTATAAATAATACCGTAGTACCAAATCCCATAGATTGGGATGCTTTTACCAGTATATATAAGTCCAATATAGGCATTAGAATACATAATAGTATAAGCTTTTTCATGGATTTCCTCCCTAGGAATTTTCCTTCAGTAATTCCCAAACATTATTATATTTCTTTTTAAGGTTTAGAGGTTTTAGGTCCTTATCTACAAAAGCATGGAGGGTATAGCCTTCTGCCAATAAGGTATTGTCCTTCTTCCTATATATTTCATAGTCAAATTCTATTCTTATACCTTTTAGTTTTGCCAATTCTGCAACTATTATTAATTCATCTCCATATTTTGCTGGTTTTTTATATTTACAATTGGCTTCAATTACAGGTAATAATACCCCATCATCTTCCAACTGACCATAGGGAAGACCTATGCTTCCTAAAAAGCCTGTCCTGCCTATGTCAAACCATGCAAAATAATTTCCATGGTAAACTACTCCCATCTGATCTGTTTCATTATATCTTACTTTGATATTTGTCATATATCTCATTATATCCACCTCTAAAGTACTCTTGCTTCTCCCTTATATATTCGCCCTGCAATAGTATCTACCGTTACTATTTCCCCATCTTTCAATACTTTGGTAGCATCTGTTGCCCCTACTATAGTAGGCTTTCCTAAGTTTAATCCTACTATAGCTGCATGACTAGTTAAGCCCCCTTGCTCTACTATTATCCCAGAGGCCTTTTCCATAAATTCTACCATATCCTTGTCAGTAAATTTACTAACTAATATATCTCCTTCTTTAAACTTTCCTCTTAATTCCTCACTACTACTACCTATACATATCTTACCAGAAACGGATTTTTTGCCTATTCCATTTCCTTTAAGTAATACTTTACCAACGGTATGAACCTTTAATAAATTGGTAGTTCCAGATACTCCTACGGGAATTCCTGCAGTTATTACTATTAAATCCCCTTCTTTAATATATCCTTTCTCCATAGCACTACTAATAGATCTATCTATGACTTCATCTGTGTTATCACTCTTTATAGATTCTACTGGATAAACTCCCCAAACCAAGGACAATTTTCTCATAACCTTTTCAGATGTTGTAGCTGCTATAATAGGAGCTCTAGGTCTAAATTTAGATATAGCCTTTGATGTATAGCCTGAAGATGTAGCGGTAATTATAGCTGAAGCCTGTAAATCCTCTGCAGTTGTACAAGTTGCTTTACTAATAGCATTAGTTGTAGTAACATCTTTAACTATAGATTTCACCCTTAATATCTCCATATAATCTAAAGCTTCTTCTGTCTTAGTTGCTATATTGTACATGGTCTTTACCGCTTCTATTGGGTATTTTCCTGCTGCTGTTTCTCCCGATAGCATTATAGCATCAGAACCGTCTAGTATTGCATTAGCCACATCTGTTACTTCTGCCCTTGTTGGTCTTGGGTTTCTAATCATAGAGTCTAACATCTGAGTAGCAGTGATTACTGGTTTACCAGCAATATTGCATTTTTTAATAATTTCTTTTTGTATAAGGGGTATTTCCTCTGTTAGTATCTCTACTCCCAAATCTCCCCTTGCTACCATTATCCCATCAGAAGCCTCTATTATTTCATCTATATTATCTACACCTTCTTGGTTTTCTATTTTTGATATAATCTCTATATGCTCTCCATTATTTTCTTCAAGTATCTTCCTGATTTCCAACACATCGGAAGCTTTTCTTATAAAAGATGCAGCAATAAAATCTATACCGTTTTTTATACCAAACTTAATATCTTCAATATCTTTTTCAGTTATAGGGGGTAGATTTATAGATACATTGGGTACATTTACGCCCTTATGGTCTTTTAATGAACCTCCATTTATAACTCTACATTTTATATCTTTATCATCTATAATCTCTTCCACAGCTAATTCTATTAATCCATCGTCTATTAATATTTTATCCCCTGTCTTAACATCCTTGACCAATCCTTCATAAGAAATATGAACTTTTGTTTTATCTCCTACTATATTCTCTGTAGTTAAAGTAAATATATCTCCATCCTTTAATTCTACCTCTTCTGTATTGAAAGTTCCTATCCTAATCTCTGGTCCCTTAGTATCTAGCATTATTCCAATAGGTAGTTCTAATTCTTCTCTTACTTTTTTTATAAGGTCAATCTTTGCTTTATGTTCCCTATGAGTTCCATGGGAAAAATTAAGTCTTGCAACGTTTAAACCATTTAAAAATAGTTCCTTTAATACTTCTTCCTTTTCAGACGCTGGTCCTATAGTACATATTATCTTTGTTTTTTTCACAACTCCACCCCTCTCTTCTATATGGATAATATTTTCCCTATATTATATAATTCTATATCAAATTCCCTCTCTGTATTAAGTGCTTCATCTAAATCCACATCAATTATTTTATTACACTTGGTTCCCAAAGCTCTGCCTGATTTTCCTTCTAAAAGAAGCTCTACTGCTTTGTTCCCCATTTTACTTGCCATTATCCTATCAAAAACTGTAGGTGAACCTCCTCTTTGGATATGTCCCAATATGGTTACCCTAGTTTCAGTACCAGTTTTTTCTTCTATCTCCTCTGCTACTTCGTAGGCATTTCCTACTCCTTCTGCCAAAGCTATTATATGGTGTAGTTTCCCCCTGTTTTTACCTTGTATTACTCTTTTGCAAACTTCATCAATATCAAAATCTACTTCAGGAACGATAATGCTTTCTGCACCACCAGCTATCCCTGAATATAGGGCAATATCTCCACACCCTCTTCCCATTACCTCTACTATATTGGCTCTACCATGGGAAGTGGATGTATCTCTAATCTTACCAATGGCATCTACAGCTGTTTCTACTGCTGTCATAAAACCTATGGTATAATCTGTATACCCCATATCGTTGTCTATAGTACAAGGGATACAGACTACTGGCACTCCCCCATTGTGTAAATTTTTAGCCCCTCTAAAAGTACCATCTCCTCCAAGTATTACCAATCCATCTATTCCGAATACACTAATTATATTCAAAGCTTTACTAAGTCCTTCTTCTGTTTTAAATTCATCGCATCTAGCTGAGAGTAGCATAGTACCTCCCCTATGAATTATATCTGCTACAGAAGATAGCTTCATCTCTTCCATTTCACCATTTAATAGTCCATTATAACCTTGTTTAATTCCTATTATTCTTGCATTATTATATATAGAAGTTCTAACCACAGATCTTATAGCTGCATTCATTCCTGGAGCATCTCCTCCACTAGTTAATAGTCCTATAGTCTTCATATCTTTCCTCCTAACTAAAATATTATATTATACCTAAATCATATAACACTTTTTGTACATCCATTGCCTCAAATTCTGGGGCTAATATCTCATATAACTCCTCATCCCCTTCTATTGAAAATAATTGTTTTTTGACTAAAAACCCTTCTACTTTTAATAGCCTCTCAATTTCAGTAGCCTGTTGTAAGCCTGAAGCCATATAAACTACAGTCCACATTTTTTACACGCTCCTGATCATTATTATGTTAAGGACTATATATTATGTTCTTTTGTTTTACATTATAGCACATATTAAGCAGAAATTTCATCTATTGTCTTTTATGATACCTTAACATTTTCTTTCCCTAGAATTTTAGCTAGTTCTTCCAACAAAGGTTTCTCCTCTATATTCACCCATAAATCCCTCTGAGCCATCACAGTCTTTTCTATTTCCTCCATATATACATATACTGGAGTATGTCCTCTATATCGAGAGAGGACTTCCTTTATAGTATTAAATGTATCCAATGGCCTTCCCTTAGCAATTTTTAAATATACCTTTTCTTCTTTAAAGCTATTTAACTTACTTATACTTTCACATAATATCTTTGGCTCATCTTCTTCACTTATACTTACCCTTCCTTTAACGACTACTAGATTATCCTCCTCTATAAATCTACCATATCTATCATAAGTTGCTGGAAACACTATACATTCTACAGCGCCATATAAATCCTCCAAGGTTACGAAAGCCATCATATTGTTATTCTTAGTAATCTTATTCTTTTTTGCTGCTATTATACCTCCAATGGTAATCAATTTACCATCTATATTGTCTCCTAATCCTTCTTTCATATGACTTTGAGCTTCATATAATTCAGAAGTGGTTATAGTGGATATTCTTTTTAATTCTTCTTCATAGGGCTGTAGTGGATGACCACTAATATATATGCCAAGCATTTCCTTCTCCATAGCTAAAAGGGTCTTTTGATTAAATTCCTTTAAATTCGGTAAATCATCTTCAGAAATCTTGGTATCTATGGTCTCAAACATGGAGAATTGTCCCTCTATATTCCTCTTCTTGTCCTCATGGATTCCATCCATAACCTTTTCAAATATAGCTAAAAATTGAGCTCTATTACCTCCTAGGCTATTCATGGCTCCACACTTAATTAGGCTTTCCACTGCTCTTTTATTCATTACCGAAGGATCTATATTTTCAATCCTCTCACAAAAATCGGTAAAGCTACTAAACGGGCCATCTTCTCTTGCTTTTATTATAGCTTCAATAAAGTTTTCTCCCACATTTTTTACTGCCATTAATCCAAATCTTATTTTCCCATCTACTACAGTAAATTTTTTATAGCTTTCATTTATATCAGGAGGAAGTACTTCTATTCCAAGTTTTTTACACTCCTGAATATATAAAGAAACTGAATTGGTATCTCCCATTACACTGCTTATTAAAGCTGCCATAAACTCCACTGGATAATAATATTTCAGCCAAGCAGTTCTATAGGCTACTACTGCATAGGCTGCAGAGTGGCTTTTGTTGAATGCATATTTTGCAAAATCTATCATCAAATCGTATATCCTATTAGCATCTTTCTCATCTACACCATTGCGTAGAGCACCTTTTATGACTACATTCCCCTCTTCGTCGGTTTCCCCATATATAAACCTTTGTCTTTCCCTTTCCATCACATCCATTTTCTTCTTTCCCATAGCTCGTCTTACTAAATCTGCTCCCCCCATGGTAAATCCGCCTATATCCCTTACTATCTGCATTACCTGTTCTTGATAAACAATACATCCATAGGTTACTTCTAAAATAGGCTTTAATTTAGGATGGATATATTCTATATTATGGGGATTGTTTTTGTTTTCAATATATTTAGGAATTTGATTCATAGGTCCTGGTCTAAATAAGGAATTAGCAGCTATTAAGTTTTCAAACATATTAGGCTTAAGTTCTTTTAAAAATTGCCTCATTCCCGCACTTTCAAACTGAAAAATACCCAGTGTTTCTCCCTTTGCAAACATCTCTATTACCTTAGGATCGTCATAGGTAAATTGGGAAAAATCTACTTTTACCCCATGGTTTTTTTCTATTAAATTGACTGCATCCCGTATTACCGTAAGGGTCCTCAACCCTAAAAAGTCCATCTTTAAAAGGCCTAGTTCTTCTAATTCCACCATGTTAAACTGGGTAGTTATGGCATCGTTGTTTCTAGATAAGGGTACATAGGTGGTTATAGGCTCCTTAGATATGACCACTCCTGCGGCATGAGTAGAGGTATGTCTTGGTAACCCTTCCACAGCTAAGGCTAAATCTATAAGATGTTTCACCTCTTCGTTGGAGTCATACATATCCTTTAGATTTTTGTTGACTTCTAGGGCTTTGGATATGGTCATTCCTAGTTCCATAGGAATTTGCTTAGCTATATAATCTACCTCTCCATAGGCCATATTAATAGCTCTTCCCACATCCCTTATGGCTCCTCGAGCAGCCATGGTACCAAAGGTGGCAATTTGTGCTACCCTATTCTCTCCGTATTTTTCTACTACATAGTCTATAACCTCTCCTCTTCTTTCATAACAAAAATCTATATCTATATCTGGCATGGATACTCGTTCTGGATTTAAAAACCTTTCAAATAGTAGATCATATTCCAATGGATCTATATCTATGATCCCTAAGGCATAGGACACAATACTACCTGCAGCAGAACCTCTTCCTGGACCTACCTCAATCCCTTCTTCCTTAGCAAATCTAATAAAATCCCATACTATTAGAAAATAATCTATATATCCCATTTGTACTATGGTATTAAATTCAAAATCAAATCTTTCCTTTATTTCCGGGGTAATAGTTTTGTATCTATTCTTTAACCCTTCCATGCATAGTTTTTCTAGATATTCCACATTAGTATATCCTTCTGGCACCTTGTATTCTGGTAAGTGAAGAGTATCAAAATCCAATGTAACATTACATCTTTCAGCTATTCTTACGGTGTTTTCTAAAGCCTCTTCTACGGAGCCAAATATGCTTTTCATCTCGTCATAGGATTTTAAATAAAATTGATCCGTGGGAAATTTCATCCTATCGGTATCATCTATGGTCTTTCCCGTTTGAATACATAATAGGACATCATGAACTATTGCATCATCCCTTTTTAAGTAGTGTACGTCATTGGTGGCTACCAAAGGTATTCCCGTTTCCTTGCTCATTTTAATTAGCTGCTGATTTACCCATTTTTGTTCTTCCATTCCATGATCTTGAAGCTCTAGAAAAAAGTTGTTTTGCCCAAATATTTCATTGTATTTAAGGGCTATTTCCTTAGCCTTATTATAATTCCCATTTAATATATGGGTTTGAACCTCTCCTGCTAAGCAAGCACTTAAAGCTATTATCCCTTCACTATATTTTGCTAAAACATCATGATCTACCCTGGGTTTATAATAAAATCCATTTACATACCCTTCCGATACTATATTCATAAGATTCCTATAGCCTATATTGTTTTCTGCCAATAAAACCAAATGATATTGGTTTTTATCCTTGGGCTCTTTTTCCGTATATTTATTTATGGCAACATATACTTCAGAACCTAATATGGGTTTGATTCCCCTATTATAGGCTTCTTTATAAAATTTAATAACACCAAACATAGCACCATGATCTGTTATGGCTATAGCATCCATTCCTAGTTCTTTGGTTCTATCCAAAAGATCTTCAATTCTACTGGAACCATCTAGTAGACTAAATTCTGTATGGACATGGAGATGTATAAACTTATCCTTATAAGTCATTATAAAACCCCTTCTAAAATATATTTATATATTAATTCTATCATAATATAAAAAAAATTAAACTCCCAGTTATGTGAAAGTTAGTGCTTTGTTTAAATATATTGGTCCTATTGGCCCTTATTAAAGGATCAAATTACATTTTTATCATATTAACAATATATATTTCCCTCTAATTATGATAAAATAAATTTACAAGATAAATTTGGAGGTAAATCATATGAAAAAGATAATCATAACAAACAACAAATACGTATATGAAAAATATAAGGATTATTTTGAGATATTTTTTGATGAAAGCTTTTCTTATCTAGATGTATTGGAATATGTAAGAGATAGGATTCATGAGGGCCATAAGCTTTTGACCCATCCCTTATCTTGTAGTGTAAAGCCTAATGAAACGATATATAAAACCATCATGATAAGCGATAAACAAGAGGCTTTGGACTTTGATAGCCTAAAGCTTATTGAAGAAAGTATTGCTACTGCTAAGAAATTTATGGCTAACAAGCCTACTCCTAATTGGCCTGAGAGGATATTGGATGATTTTAGGGTAATAGATCTATCTTTGATTGAAAATGTAATAGATAAATTAAAATATTTTTAAGGGTCTAGACAATATGCACTATAAGCCTAGAAGAAAGTTTTGCTCCATCCTCTAGGCTTACACAACGAAACCCTTTATCGTTATTGTTTTGTCAAATTTTGGCACGACAATTCCAAGATCATTCATCTTCAACGTCTTTTAGTCCATATTCCACCAGGTTGGTTAGTTCTTCAATAGCATCCTTTTCGTCTTCTCCTTTTGCAATCAAGGTAATCTCTTCTCCATGAAAAGCCCCTAAGGACATAACCCCTATAATACTCTTTCCATCAACCCTCGTTCCTTTCATCTCTATATATATGGCGCTAACAAATTTATTAGCCACTTTTACAAATAAAGCTGCTGGTCTAGCATGTAACCCTGTTTCATTATTTAGTACTACATTTCTTTTTATCATATTAACTCTCCTTTCTCCTTAATTTATCAGCTATATCTTCTATTCGCCTAAATCTATGGTTTACACCAGATTT
>JAAYFV010000032.1 GCA_012728075.1 Tissierellia bacterium | reverse complement strand
GTGTCAGTATTGTATATGGTGATACTGTCTTGTTCCTTATTGGATACTTGTCCCATTTTTTTATCTATATTTCTATAATGAATTAGTTCATCATTGGCATTGGATAATATTTTGGCAAATTCCCCTCTAGTAATATAGCCTTTTGGATCTAATAGGGTATTGGATCTGCCTTCCATATAGCCTCTTTGTAGTATTAGTTCCACATAGGGGAGTCTATAGTCAGATACCTTTTTGTAATCATTGAACTTTTTAACTTCTATTATTTCATCTCCTAGGGGTGGTTCCACTCCCAATGCTCTTCCTAATATATTGGCTGCTTCTTCTCTAGTTACTTTTG
This sequence comes from Tissierellia bacterium, assembly GCA_012728075.1. GTDB lineage: Bacteria > Bacillota > Clostridia > Tissierellales > Tepidimicrobiaceae > Keratinibaculum. Next base: position 3,160 of record JAAYFV010000032.1, on the reverse strand, counting down.
TCTTTGGTGCAGGATATAATTCATCTGAATCTTGGCCTTTTTCTATTAGCTTTAAGCTATAGGCTATTTTATATATACCTTTCATGTGATTTTTCGGTTCAGCCCTTTGGGCTTCTCCTTCTTTACCTACTGCTCTAATAACTGTAGTTAGTAGTTCTCCATAGGTTAAATTACGATTAGGATAAAATTTGCCCCCACTACCTTCCATATAGCCTAGGGCAGATACTTTGAGTATTTCTCCTTTAGCCCAATGTTTATTTATATCAGAATAATTGTGAGAAGAGGCTAAGGCATAATTATTCCGATGGGATTCTTGAGCTGGAATTATAATATTTAATATGGATATTAATAATAATAAAATTGCAGTTTTTCGTTTCATATAGATTCTCCTTTTTTTTAAATTAAGGGATGGGGACACACCTCTAGGATATAATCCAATTTTCTGAGGGATGTCCCCATTTGTAAAATATATTACTAACCAAAGTTCCTTCTATCTATTAGACAATAGTATATATTTTCCTTTTTCATTAAAGGATGTAGTTCTATTATTAGATATTTTAACATATTGCCCAGTAGGAATGTCAAATCTGTATAGGGATACATTTTTGGCATCTGGATACAATATATTGTCTAAATTTATAGTTAGCTTACCAGTTCTTAGTAATTTATCTATATCAATGGTATTTTTCCCCACTTGGAATCCAAAATAAAATTCATAGGCCCTTGAGGCCAGTCTTTTCCCCCTAGGGATATGATCCTCTCCTTGTCTTTTTATGTTTATCTGTAGATTAGAGTCTTTGTCCCCTTTGTCCAATGCAGATACTCTATAGGTATACATATCCTTAGGATTTATGGTCATTTGAAGTTCCCCATATTTTATATTTAAGGTAGAGTCAGTTCTAGCTAAGGCTATAGGTATATTTATTATTAATTCTGTAGTGTCTTTGTATTTTGATTGATTAAAGTCTAAATTGGCTACTTTGTTTTTTATATCCTCTGTGCCTAAGGTTCTTATTATTTTATTGCCTACTATTTCTTCTTTGCCCTTTTCTATAAGTTTCTTTTCTTCATCTTTTAGTTCTTGTTCTTTTTCCCTTTGTTTGTAGTCTTCCTGTAGGCTCAATGTCTTTACCTTTACTTCTGCAAAATCTATGGCTGCACCATATTGGTTTAAGGCCCTTACTTGGAAGATGTATTCTGTATCTGGTTCTAACCCTTTTACTAAGTATTGAGCATCTGTGGTTGTAGCTATAAAGGTACTAGCACTTTCTGTAGCCTTTCTACCATATATTTCATATTTGGTAGCTTTGTTGAGTAAATCTTCCTCTGATTTGTTCCAAATAAGCATTACTGTAGATTCATATCCAGGTATAGCTTCTAATACCATTGGTTTTAGTGGTACAGGTTTTTCGTATTTGAAATCATCATAGGGATCAGATACTCCTCCATCTGGGTTTATAATTATGATACTGGTGTTTTCTAAATCCATAGCTTCTTTAAATCTTACTTTTATTTCATTTTCACTTACTACATCTGCACTGCCTTCCATTCCACCAATTACTGCTACTTCTCTGTTGTTTCCTTGGGAGTCAACTCCTGTAATTCCTTGGCCTTTTACATCCATTCCAGATTTTAAATCATTAATAGGTATTATATTTCCTCCTACTATTACCTTTGCCCCTTTAATAAATTGACTTCCTGTTATGGTAACTTCTGTTTTATCGTCATTTATAAATAGTTTTTTAGGGTTTACATCGTCTATTCTAGGTTTAGATATATAGGTAAATTTTAAATCCTGTTGGGTTAGACTACCGTCAGGGTTTTCTACCTTCACCCTAACAGGGCCTAATTTTTGAGATTCAGGTACTATTACTTCAATAGTGCTATGATCTACTATTTTTATGTCCTTAGAGGGTACTTTATTATCTCCAAAGAATATCTCTAAATCTTCTCCTTCATATCCTTCCATTTTCTCTCTAAAATCTTTACCCTTTATGGTTACCTTGGTTCCTCCTGTGGCTGGTCCTCTATCTGGTACTATACTGCCTAATTCTGGTTCTGATTCTCCTTTTATAAACTGAAAATATATTGGTGCATTCCAAATATTGTTTATATCATCTGAAGATGTTTGAGCTCCATCTCCATTGATTACTGTTAATCTATATAGTTTCCCTACTGCATTTTCATTGACTCCTGGCATTGTGAAGGATAATTTATTTGGTGAAGCATTTAAAGTTTCTGTTATGTCCTTGTTTTCTATATTGAGTATATTTCCTATTTGGATTCTGGCACCTTCCCTAAAGTCCTCTCCTAATACAGTAATATGCTGTCCTCCTCTATAGTCTAGTCTAATTATTCTTGTATTTCCATCATCTCCTATACTTGGATCCATTCCATCTTTTGTTATATTTATAATCCTAGGCTTACTTTGAGGATTGGTATATCTATATCTAGTAGTGGCTCGTCCTCCATCAGGGTTTGTAACCTCTACTTCCACATATCCTACTGTATAATAGGATGGGGTTTTTAGTGCTATTTGTCCTGAGTTTATTAGCTTTGTTTCTGGGGAATAGCCTTTTTCTACTGTAAGTTTTCTGTTTTTATCCTCTATTTTCACCAGTTCATAACCTGGATATACTTTTCCATGGGTGGTCTTTAATTCCCATGTAGGTAGATATATAGGGGCTCCATCATAATCATATATGCTAAAAGTATTGAAATATATTTCCTTATTGTATTTAGCCTCCATTCTTACCTGAACAGGATTGGTGGAGCTATCGTATTCTAATTTAAAGTCTCCATTTTCCAATACTACTTGAGCTCTATTATTGTTTATATCCTTAATATCCCCTATAGTGCCAAATCTCACCTTTGGCATATGACTGTCCTTAATATTGTTGTTCTCAAGGATACCCATATGGGTGTTCTGGAATCCAGAGCCTAGTATTTCCACATTATCTTTTCCTTGTTTTTTACCTGTATCTCCAACTATTTTATCTATGGTAATTTTAGAACCTTCAAAGTTTATAAATACTCTATTGGAAGTTCCAAAGTCATTGTTTACCACATATAGTTCATGACGTCCTGGGGTAATCTGGGGTGTTACCACCTTTATATAGTTGGTGCCAAATTCTACAATTTTGGCTTCTATACCTCCTAT
>JAAYFV010000031.1 GCA_012728075.1 Tissierellia bacterium | reverse complement strand
CATAAAAACTATTGTAGCCTACACTTATTACTGCATATTTAGGAGACACAGCTCTTAAAAACTCTTCACTAGACGAAGTACAACTCCCATGATGACCTACTTTTAATACATCTGCTTTTATATCTCTATTATGTTTAAGCATTTCCATTTCTGAATACTCTTCTGCATCGGCGGCAAATAGAAAAGATGTATTTTTATATACAAGTTTAGTAACTACAGAATAATCATTTATTCTCTCGTATTCATCTCCATTAGGTGCAAGAATTTCTAGACTAAAATCTCCTATTTTAATGGATTTACCTGCTATTGGCTGGATTAGATTAATACCTCTTTTATTTATCATTTTCAGTAGTTGATTATGCTTTTTATAATATCTTCTTGTTTTATAAGGATTTTTATTGTTTATAATCACATTTTCTATAGGTATATTATTTATAATCCTAGGCAATCCTCCAATATGATCATTGTGGGGATGAGTTACTATAAGATAATCTAACTTATTTACACCAATATTTTTAAGATATCTTAAAATAGGCCTTCCACTCATCCAATATCCACTATCTATTAATAAATTTTTATTTCCTTGTTGAACTAGTATAGAATCAGCTTGTCCTATGCTTAAAAAATGAACTTTTAGATCGTTAGACGGCTTTTTGCAAATTTGACTATTAGCTTTCTTTCTAAGTGATTTTATATTGAAAAATGAATGAAAGACAGCTATTGCACTTATAATTACAAATGTGGTGGATATTATAAATATATTTCTAGTAATGCTATAACTATAACCTACTTGATACCAACCCATTAAATCTATAAAGGAAAAAAAAGAGAATGGTGTAGACAATAAAAACATTAACATACCTATACTATGTATAAAATAGTATATAGATACCACATAATAGAAAAGTGCAATTATAGATTTCCACAGGATTCCACTACGAAATCCTGGAATTAAATTTAGAAAATCCATAAAATACCCCTTCCTTCTTGCATATTATTATAACATAATATTCTATTAATTGACAATATTAGTATAAATAAAAACAAAGATGCCTAACATAAACTTAAATAAGACATCTTTGTTTTTATGAAATTTATATGTCTAGTAAAATTATTTTCTAAGTATTGTTATCAGTTAAATACTTCTTCTCCTGTTTCCGTAGTCTTTATTTTTTTTCCTACTTTATCTTCAGGAATTATTATGTTCGATAATATTGCAGTCAAACATGCTATTACTATGCCTGAACCTCCAAATATCAATTTTATACCCTCTGGAAAATGTTCCATTGCTGCTGGCACAGAGGATAATCCCATACCAAATACTAAGGATAGTCCTATTATTACTTTAGACCTGTCCGTTAGCGGCTCTTGGGTTAATATATCTATTCCTGTAAGGGTTATTTGGGAAAATATGATGAGAGATGCTCCTCCAATAACACATTGAGGAATAGTAGCAACTACTGCTCCAAGCTTAGGAATTAATCCTGCTAATATAAGGAATACTGCTCCTACAGCCACTACAAATCTACTCATTATCTTTGTAAAGGCTACCATGCCCACATTTTGACTAAAGGAAGTGGTTGGAAGACCATTGAATATTGCTGCAAATACACTACCTAATCCATTTGCTATAACAGAACCTGATAATTCCTTATCTGTAGCTTCTCTTCCTGCTCCACCAATAGTTATCGCAGATACATCGCCTACAGTTTCCACAGCAGTTACAATAAACATTATCATCATAGGGATAATGGCTTCTGCCCTAAATTCCATTCCAAAATAAAAAGGTCTAGGTACTGCAAACCATCCTGCTTCTTTTATAGGTGCAAAATCCACCATTCCTAATGGTAGTGCTATCAAATATCCAAATATCATACCTATCAATATGGATGATGTCTTGGCAAAACCCTTTGCAAATTGATTCAATGCTAAAACTACTAATAATACAGCTAAACCTACAATCCAATTTTTAGGAGAACCAAAATCTGGTGAACCATTCCCACCAGCCAGAGAGGTTATACCTGTTGGGAGTAAAGAAAGACCAATAGTAAGTACAACTGTGCCTGTAACTATATTGGGAAAATATTTTCTCAAAGGTTTTATAAAGCAACCTAATACAGCACAAAATAATCCGCCAATTAATGTAGCTCCTAATAATGCAGGCAAACCAAAGTTTTTAGCTATAACTATATTTGTTGGTAAAAAACCAAAACTAGTCCCCATCATTACAGGGAGTTTAGCTCCTGTATTGCCTATTGGGTGAGTCTGCATTAAAGTGCCTACACCAGCTATTACCATAGCACTTTGTACTAATATTACCATATCTTGTCCCTCAATACCTACCAACTCACCTATAATCATTGCTACTGCAATGTTACTAAGAAACATTGCAAATACATGTTGTAATCCCAACGGAAGAGCCTCTTTGATAGGTGGCACTCCATCTATATCATATTTGCTAGTACTCTTGGGATTTTTGATTGAATCAAATAATTTTGACATTTTCATTCCTCCTATTGATAATTCTTTAAATATTACTTAGCACCTTCTATTCGTTTCTTTTCAACAATTCCAGATACACCTTCTCCGGTATAGCTGGTAGTTCTCTAATCCTAACACCAGTAGCATTG
>JAAYFV010000030.1 GCA_012728075.1 Tissierellia bacterium | reverse complement strand
TATAGACCACGTGTATCCTGAATAGGATATGAATGCTGAAAAATCTTCTTTATAATTTGTAACCCTTTTTCAATATTATCTTCCATTATTTCTAATTTTGCTTTTTGATACATTCCTTCCCAATAATATTTAATATCACAACCCTTGTCCAATTTATCGCAACATTCTTTTGCCTTTTTAATATTTTTGTTTTTAAAATAACATTTACTTAAGTAATAATAATATTTATTCCAAAATTGATTGTGTACTGATTGATCTACTAAATATTTATAAAGTTTATTATGATCATTATCTTTTTTATATTGGGATATATGATAATCTAAATCTTTTTCTGCCTCTGTTCTACTATCAATAAGAACAATATATCTATCCCACTTATATGCTGGTATACTTTTTTCTCTTATCCATATATTATTATAATTAGTAAGGTCTCTACTACTATAATCTTCCAGCCCTTCAATAAATTCCTCCCATTTATAACAACCTGGCTCTTCCAAGAAAGTTTTACAATAATCAATGAACACATTTTCTCCTACTAAATTAAGTAACTGATAAATAACTAGGGGAGCTTTTTTATATATAATTACATTTCCAAAAGGAGGAACTCTATTTGCTTCAGCTATAGATCTATCAAAGCCACTAATTTCTAGTACATCTTTTACTGCACTATCAATAATCAAATCAAAATATTCTTCACCTAATATAATCCTAATAGTGAGCCATTCAAATAGTATCGTCATACCTTCAGTCAATAAGTATTTGCCCTCATCTTCTGAAGATATTCTATTCCCCCACCAATGATGTATGAATTCATGCCACAAAAGAGTATATTTATAATAATTATTTAATTCACTAGAAACTTTAAAATAATTCTCATTAATGAGTAATCCATGATAAAGACCATATCCACCTGCAATAATAGGAATACAATATACATTAAAATCATCCAACTCAAAGTTTCCTAAACTTTTTACTATATAATCCATACCATCGAATAATTCTTCAGAAAAATTATCGAAATGCTTCTGTTGTGAAATTCTAAAGTAAAAATTTATATTAAAATCCCTTGATGAATATACTATTTTATTTATTGCCCCTCCACATATAAAAATATCGTTTAGTTCATCATGGAAGTTTCTAATAATATAAGTTTTTTCTGATTCCTTTATAACTTTTCCTTCCCCTATTACAATACCTTCCTTAGAAAGATTAACTTTAATTTCAAATGGGCATTTGATAGCACTTGGTATATTCCCAGATAAAATATCTCTAATAGTAAGACAACTTCCCATAATTGGATACCATAAACAATATAAATGGAATTCATCTTCAATAATATAATTTTCCAACATAGTTGAAAAATCGTCTCTATTATTAGCCATTTCTATACTATACTCTATTATAACTTCAATATTTTCGCCCATTTTCCTATTATCAATTTTATTCAATACAAGATAGTTCACCCTAAAAGAAAATATAGGAACTATGACAGAATATAGTTTGAAATTACTGTGATCAATATTGTTAATTTTAACTCTTTCTATTTTTACACTTTCTTGAAAACCTATCCAAAATGTTATTTTTTTTCTATTCTTTAAACTTTTTATATTATATATGGCTTTATTTCTTAAAGCTTTTTTATTGAAGTCTATATCTAGATTGAATTTTCTATTTTGGATAGTAAAGTATGTATTTGAACCTTTTCCTTCTATACATCTATAAACAAAATATCTATACAGCAATTTAAAATATATAAAGATATTTTTAAACATTATCTTTCTCACTCCTTATTAAATTCATATTCAATAAGTTCGTAAGTTAGTGCCAGATACAAACATTTTCTTTTATTAAATGAACAAATTCCTTTCCTGTAGTATTTAATTCCTCAATAAATCCTTCATTTTTTCATACAGGTTTAATCCTTGTATTATTAGAATATATTGTTTCTCAGGTATGTCTCTTAATATCTAAACTCGTGTTTATCTACTCTTATCTTTTGATTATTTATTTCACCTTTCCAAGGTTTGCGTACTTCAATTAGGTTCAAAACATTGTATCCTCTTTTGTCCAAAAACTTAATCATCCTATCATTATTTGGGTGAACCCAATTATATACCGTATCGGCTCCAAGTTTTTCCGCTAATTTTTCTGCTTCATTAAATAATAATGAAGCTATCCCCCTTCTTCTATGCTCTGGTAATACATAAAGGGACTCTGCCCAAACAGTATCTCCTTCCACCTTACAAACCAAATATCCTACTATCATGTTTCCTTTATCTTCTGCAATAAATATAGGATATTTATTATCTATGTAATCTCTCAATTCTTCCTTTGCCATATCTATATTTGGCTCTTTTTTAATCCCTTTTAATCCCGCTAAATCTACTCTAAAGTTTGCAATTAATTCTATAATAGCTTCTTTATCTTTCTCTTGGAAAGTGCGTATATTTGTTTTAATTTTAGACATTAATATTCGCCCCTTTTCGCTTTACAAAAATTACACAATTTATATTATCCTTTTGTTTTTTTAGCCATATTACGATTTAAACTTACTCTTTCATATAATTTGTATAGACCACGTGTATCCTGAATAGGATATGAATGCTGAAAAATCTTCTTTATAATTTGTAACCCTTTTTCAATATTATCTTCTATTATTTCTAATTTTGCTTTTTGATACATTCCTTCCCATATCATTAAAATCTTCTCAATGTATCTATCTCAAAAGTCCATTCTGGGGTTTTCAATTTTTCTTTATCTTTTAGTGAATACCAAGGACTCATGTTTTCATCATTAGGATTGATAAGTATTTGAGTTTGTTGGGCTGGCATATAGGATTGAGCAAGAATAAAGATTTTTTCATTATTATCATTTACTGCCATATCTACAATAATAACAGCATGACCAGGACTTCCACCAATAATAAATACATCACCAATTTTCATATCTTCAATATCAACCCTATCCATTTCCTTTTCTAAAGATAAAGTTCCCGAATAAGCAAATACCATATCCATAAATTTTCTAAAATCCTCATAGGTATTTGATGGTTCAGTCCCTTTATAATAACTTACATCATTTCCTTCCACTTTAATTCTGTATCCTTCCATCCACTTACTGTACTCTGCTGTAAAACCAGATACAAAATTGAATTTAATATCCTCATAATCTCCAATGGAATATAAATATTCTCCACGTAAAAGCATGATAGCATCAGCACATTGATGAAGATTCCTGTCCCCAATGTCAACATCTATTACACTATCGTATACTCCCTTTGATGGCTTTTCCCTACCATTATAATACAATGCCTTTTCTCCATAGGGCTTTAACTTTTGATTTCTCAAAAATTCTTCAAAGCTACCTTTGTTTACCTCAACCCTTGTAAATCCTTCTGGAGTTGAATACCTAGTTCCAATTGTACTACCTTCAGGAATAACATGACTAGTATTTTTATTTGCTTTATTCTTTTCTGTTATGCTAGAGCGAGAAGACGATTCTGAGTTATCTTCAATTGATCTACAGCTAGTAAGCAAAACTAAAATAATAATTAAAAAAATGCTAAGCTTCTTCTTCATTAATTCACACCTTCTATACTATTGTCATTTCTTATCATTATAGAACAAAAATAATCTATTGTATTGTTCATGTTCAGAGTAATAAATATATTTTTATTTGGCTCTACTGAATAATACTTCGTATAATTGTCCCCCTGTTTTACTTAACACATTCAATATCATAAACCTGAGACATAACTTCACTATCAGCTAAATCGAATATGTAGTTTCTTCTATAAACATAAACCTCTTTAAATGATTTAAATAGCTCCATTATTTCATTTTCATCTGTATAATGATGTGGTATATCTTCCTCTCCTTTTCTTCCACCGATAAATGTATTTGTTTCAATCATTTCTCCTATACCAAAGGATTGGTCCTCTACTGAAAGAAGGTCTGTTATTAGTATTCCGTTAGGTTTTAGCACCCTATGTATTTCATCAATGATCATTTTTATTTCCCTAAGTGTACCATGGTTTAAGGTAGAGGTACATATTACTGCATCAAATCTATTGTCCTCATAGGGTATATTTTTCATATCAAGCTGTTTACAATTAATATTTTTAAGATTCATTTTACTAGTTTTATCTCTTAATGTATCAATATATCCTTTGCATATATCTCCTGCCCATATATTGAAACCCTCCCTAGCTAAAAATATAGTATTCCATCCAAGACCACAGCCTAAATCTATGATATCTTTTACATCCTGAGATTTAAACAGTTCAACAGCATTTTTGACTTTAGGAAATATTTCAAATTGAACTTGCCCCAATTCCTCTACTAATCCTATGTGAACATTTTCTTTATTGCTATTTATTTTAATTTTAGCCACTCATACTCGCCCCTTTTTTGCTTCTACCCTTTATAATTACTACTGGAAATGAAATTATTTCTTAATTTTCTGTATATTTTATAATATTATAACATAAGTAAAACATTTCTCCTATCTTAATTGTTAATACTTGATAAATAAACTTGCAAAGATAGGAAAAACTATGGTTTGCCATAAAAAGATGGAGAATTTATGGAAGGATAATGAATGAATTTCTATTGTAATTAGAAAGCCTAGAAGATTTTAAAAATAAAAAGAAAAAATATTCCAAAGAAATTTTCAGAGACTATAATTAATTTTGCATATATTTTTAAATAAAAAAACTTATTAAACCCTTTGATATTGTTTAGGGATTAATAAGTTTTTGTATTGCTCATCTTTAACGTATAGCTTTTAGTTTAGCTATATCATAAGCATTTTTAGTTGTTAACATCTCCATTGTACTTAAGTCATTTCGTAGTTCTACTAATTCATCATATACAGTCTGAATTTCTGCATGAAGTTCTTCTGCTAATACATTTAAATCTTCTTTAGTGGCAAGATCCTTTATGTCATCCTTAGTTGCAAAATCTTTCAAATCATCCTTAGTTGCAAATGCCTTTAAGTCATCCTTGGTTGCAAAGTCTTTCAAATCATCCTTAGTTGCAAATGCCTTTAAGTCATCCTTGGTTGCAAAGTCTTTCAAATCATCCTTGGTTGCCATAGTTTCTTTTACATCTTTAATTTCCGTCTGCATACCTTGAACTTCTACATATAACTTTTCTAGTAAATCATACACCTTTTCTTCCATCCTCGGACCCACCTCCGATATATTCCTATCTAGATTATATCATTTATTTACAATAAAACTCAATAAACAAACAAATTTTATAAACTACTAATATTCCTATTCTAACACCATCAACAATTCTCCTGTCTCTACATTTTGCCCTTCTTTAACCACTATAGATTTAACAGTACCTTCAACTGATGTAGTTACATTGGTTTCCATCTTCATGGCTTCTATTACTGCAACTTGCTGATTTTCTTTTACTTTATCACCTGGTTCTACTAATATTTTAGCTACTACTCCTGGAATACTTGCACCAATTTGAAATTTATCATCCTTGTCTGCCATTTGAATATAAGATTCCTGCTTAACTATATTACTTGCTTTGTCAAATATTTTTATAGCTCTTCTACTATCATTAACTTCAAAGTAAAGGGTCCTATATCCCTCATCATCTATTTCCCCTATTTCAAGAAGCTTTATAACCAAGGTTTTTCCTTCTACAATTTCTACTTCTCCAATTTCACCTTCTTTAAGCCCATAGAAGAATATATCACTACCCATTCTACTAAAATCCCCTTGTTCTTCTATATATTTTAAATAATCTTCAAATACCTTAGGATATAGTGCAAAAGATAATATATCCTTTCTCTCTGGATTTATATTATAATTTTCTCTTAAATGCTTTTCTATCTTTTCAAAATCCTCTGGTTCAAGTAATTCTCCTGGTCTACAAGTTATGGGTTCTTCTCCTTTTAATACTAATTTTTGAAGTCTTTCAGGAAAACCTCCTAGAGGCTGCCCCATCATTCCCTTAAAATAGGATACTACTGAATCTGGAAAAGCCATATCCTTTCCTTTATCATAGATATTTTCTGGAGTTAGATCATTTTGAACCATAAATATAGCTAAATCCCCTACTACTTTTGATGTAGGTGTTACCTTTACAATATCTCCAAGCATTTCGTTTACAGTTTTGTACATTGCTTTTACTTCTTCAAACCTATGTCCTAATCCAAAACTTTCCACTTGAGGCCTAAGATTTGAATATTGGCCTCCTGGTATTTCATATTTATATATCTCTGTAGTTCCAGATTTTAGCTCTGATTCAAACTTATTATATATTGGTCTAATATCGCTCCAATAATCTGAAAGCAGCTGTAAATCATCCAAGTTAAGTCCTGTATTTCTATCTGTATATTCCAAAGCTGCAACTACTGAATTTAATGCTGGTTGGCTTGTTAAACCTGCCATACTATTGAAAGCAGTATCTACAATATCTACTCCAGCATGGGCTGCCATCAATACTGTTGCTACACCATTTCCACTAGTATCGTGAGTATGAAGATGAATTGGTATACTAATTTCATTCTTCAATGCTTTGATGAGTTTATATGCTGCATGAGGTTTTAAAAGAGAAGACATATCTTTAATTCCCAATATATGAGCTCCCGTTTTTTCTATTTCTTTTGCAGTCTTTATATAGTAATCTAATGAATATTTATCCCTACTATCATCTAAAATATCTCCAGTATAACATATACAAGCTTCTGCTATTTTCCCTACATTTAATACTTCATCTATTGCCACTTTCATTCCTTCTATCCAATTTAGTGAATCAAATATTCTAAAAACATCTATTCCTCTATCTGCTGACTCTCTTACAAATTCCCTTATAACATTATCCGGATAATTTCTATATCCCACTGCATTGGAGCCTCTCAATAACATTTGAAATAATATATTAGGTATTTTTTCCCTTAAAAGTTCCAATCTAGTCCAAGGAGATTCCTTTAAGAACCTATAGGATACATCAAATGTAGCTCCACCCCACATCTCCAATGAAAATAAATCCTTACCTAATATAGAAGTTGCTTCTGCAATCCTTAACATATCAATGGTTCTCACTCTAGTAGCCATCAAGGATTGGTGAGCATCCCTCATAGTCGTATCTGTCAATAACAAACTTTCCTTATTTTTTATCCATTCAATCAATCCATCAGGTCCATATTGGTCTAATATTTGTTTTGTACCATAAATCTCCCTATCTATTTCCACTATTGGATCTCTAGGAATATTAAAATCTGGTTTGTATCCTCTTGTTTCATTTACAACCTTTTCCCCTATATAATTTAGTACTTTAAGCTCCACATCGGTTTTTGTACTTATTTCAAATAGCTCTGGATTATAGGTAATAAATCCAGTGTCACATTTACCACTTAAAAAATCTTCATGATTTAATACATTTATCAAAAATGGAACATTGGTTTTTACTCCTCTTATCTTTATCTCCCTCAATGCTCTATTAGCCTTTCTGACTGCATCTTCAAAGGTTCTAGACCATGCAGTTACTTTTACCAATAAGCTATCATAATAGGGACTTATAGTTGCACCAGTAAATCCAGTACCTCCGTCAAGCCTTATGCCAAACCCAGAGCCAGTTCTGTATATATCAATAGTACCTGTGTCTGGAGAAAAGTTATTTAGTGGATCCTCTGTAGTTACCCTACACTGAATAGCATATCCTCTTGGCTCCACAGATTCCTGTCCTTTAATTCCTATTTCTTTAGAATCAAGGGAATAACCTTCTGCTATTAAAATCTGGGATTGAACTATGTCTATTCCTGTAACCATTTCTGAAACGGTATGTTCCACCTGTATTCTGGGATTAACTTCGATGAAATAGTGGTTGCCATACTTATCCAATAGGAATTCCACAGTTCCTGCCCCTCTGTAGTTAACAGCTTTTGCAATTTTCACTGCATCATTACATATTCTCTGCCTTAATTCTTCCGTAATAGAAAAAGCTGGAGTATATTCGATAACTTTTTGATGTCTTCTTTGTATAGAACAATCCCTTTCATATAGATGAACTATATTTCCATATTTATCTCCTAATATTTGTACTTCTATATGCTTTGGCTTTTCAAGATATTTTTCAATAAATATATCGTCTACACCAAAGGCCTTTTTGGCTTCATTTTTGGCACTATAATATTCTCTTATTAAATCCTTTTCATCCCTTACTACCCTCATGCCTCTTCCACCGCCACCAGCAGCAGCTTTTAGCATAACAGGATAGCCACAATAATTTGCAAATTTTATGGCATCCTCTTCTGAGTGCACCTTTTCTTCTATCCCTGGAATAGTTGGTACTCCTACACTACTAGCTACTTTTTTAGATTTTATCTTATCTCCTAAATTTTGCATCATATCATAGGTGGGGCCTATAAATTCAATACCTACTTCTTCACACTTTCTTGCAAACTCTGGACTTTCAGCTAAAAATCCATAACCTGGATGAATAGCATCTACCCCTTTTTTCAACGCAAGATTTATAATTTCATCTATACTTAAATAGGCCTCTATTGGCCCTTTATCTTTTCCCACTAGATAGGATTCATCTGCTTTTGTTCTAAATAAGGAATTTTTATCTTCATTAGAGTATATTCCTACTGTTCTTATCCCTAATTCACTACAAGCTCTAAATATCCTAATGGCAATCTCGCCTCTATTGGCAACCAAAACCTTTTTAAACTTTTTCTGCATTTTTACACCTCCAAATAAAAAATAATATTGTAGACGATTCTAACACAAGATTTTTATAATAGCAAGGATTTTTGCAAGTTTATTTTTTATTCTTGCATATTCTCAATAACTTTCATTGTAAATTCCCTAGTTCCTAATTTTCCACCTAAATCTACAGTTCTATTATGTTTATCTTTAAATGTATTGGACAATGCTTCTTCAATCTTTTTTGCAGCCTGACTTTCACCAATATATTTTAGCATCATAACTCCCGATAATATGGCAGAAGTAGGATTTGCCAAATTTTTGCCCGTAATATCTGGTGCTGAACCATGGACTGGTTCAAATACAGCGATATCTTCTCCTATATTGGCACCAGGGGCTAAGCCTAATCCCCCTATAAGTCCTGCTGATAGATCAGATAATATATCTCCATATAAATTGGGAGCCACTATTACATCATAATGTTGAGGAGACTGAACTAATTTCATTGCCATTGCATCTACTATTATTTCTTCAAATTCTATATCCTTATATTCTTTAGCAATTTTTCTTCCACATTCTAAAAATAAACCATCGGATAATTTCATAATATTCGCCTTATGAACTAATGTAACCTTTTTCCTACGTTGAGTTTTACATAATTCAAAGGCATATCTACATATTCTTTCACTGGCTTTTCGAGTTATAATCTTTATACTTTCCGCTGCATCCTCTCCTACCATATGCTCTGTACCTGAATATAGATCTTCTGTATTCTCCCTGACTATTATAAAGTCCACATCTTTATGAATACTATTAATTCCATCATAGGAATTTATTGGTCTTATATTAGCAAATAAATTTAATTCCTGTCTTATCTTTACATTAACAGATTTAAAACCTTCACCTATAGGAGTAGTTATAGGTCCCTTTAATGCTACTTTGTTATTCCTCATACTATTTAAAACCAACTCTGGAAGAGGGGTACCTTGAGCCTCTACAGTAGTAGCTCCTGCTTCTACTATTTCCCAATTAATATCCACGCCAGTAGCGTCTATGATTTTTCGTGTAGAAGTCATCACTTCTGGACCTATACCATCCCCCAAAATCAATGTTATATTATATGCCATGTATTTATTCTCCTTTCAAAGTAGGATTAACAAATATCTAGTGTTTTATTAAATTTAAAAGGCCTCCTACTTTAAGTATTTCCCTCTGCCTTTCTGTTATATCTAAAAACAATTCATACTTTTCATTTTTAGTCTTGTTCTTTATTAAAATCCTATCTTCTTCAATCTGCTCTAAAACATTTTCAATAACTAATTCATCTAATAGATCTATACTGTTAAAGTCACTTTCATTTTTAAGTATTAAAGGAAGTATCCCATTATTGATTAAATTTTGTTTGTGTATTCTTGCAAAGGATTTAGCTATAACGGCCTTAATTCCTAAATATAGTGGTACTAATGCTGCATGTTCCCGACTAGAACCTTGACCATAATTATATCCTCCAATAATAATACCACCATTATTTTCCTTTGCCCTTTTAGGAAATTCCGGATCACAAGGCGTTAGACAATAATCCGACAGATAAGGAATATTAGATCTATAGGGTAGCAGTTTAGCATTAGAAGGCATAATGTGATCAGTAGTAATATCATCCCCTACTTTTATTAGAACTTTTCCCCTAATATCCTGCCCTAATCTATCAGTTTTCGGGAAGGGCTTTATATTTGGTCCTCGAATTATTTTAATATCCTCATTATCCTCCGCTGGACTAACTATCAAATTATCATTTATTAAAAACTTTTCTGGTACGTCTATATGGATATTTTTAACACATTCTAATGGATTGGTAATATATCCTGTCAAAGCTGAAGCTGCAGCCACCTCTGGACTCGCCAAATATACATTGGCTGAAGTGGTTCCAGATCTTCCCTTAAAATTTCTATTAAAAGTCCGCAATGAAACTCCATGGGTACTAGGAGCTTGTCCCATGCCAATGCAAGGGCCACATCCGCATTCCAATATCCTTGCCCCTGATGAAATCAATTGAGACAATGCTCCATTTTCCGCTAACATATTTAATACCTGTTTTGAACCTGGAGAAATGACTAAAGAAACATCTTCAGCTATGGTTTTTCCTTCTAAAATATTGGCCACCTTCATTAAATCCACATAGGAAGAGTTGGTACAGCTACCTATAGCTACTTGATTTACCTTTATACCTTTTAACTTAGATACACCTACCACATTATCAGGACTATGGGGACAAGCTACTAAAGGCTCCAACTCTCTAAGATCAATTATTATTTCATCATCATAATTAGCTCCGTCATCAGCTACTAATTCCCTATAATCCTGTTCCCTTCCCTGCATTTTTAAAAATCTATATGTTATCTCATCTGAAGGAAATATAGAAGTAGTTGCACCTAGTTCTGCTCCCATATTGGTTATGGTTGCTCGTTCTGGTACAGATAGATGCTCAATTCCATCACCACAGTATTCAAATATTTTGTTAAGCCCCCCTTTTACTTTACATATTCTCAATACCTCAAGTATTATATCCTTAGCTGATACTCCAGGTTTTAGCTTTCCTTTCAATTCTACTTTGACAATTTGGGGCATGGTCATAAAATACTCTCTTCCTGCCATTGCCATAGCCACATCAAGACCTCCAGCTCCTATAGCTAACATTCCTAAACCACCGCAAGTGGGAGTATGACTATCTGAACCTAGTAGGGTCTCCCCAGGTACTCCAAATCTTTCAAGGTGAACTTGATGGCATATTCCATTTCCTGGCTTTGAAAAATATATTCCATATTTTTTGGCTATACTTTGTATATATAGGTGATCATCAGCATTTTCTGGTCCCGTTTGTAACATATTATGATCAATATAAGCTACAGACTTATTAGTCCTTACCCTGTCCACACCCATAGCTTCAAACTGAAGATAAGCCATAGTTCCTGTAGAATCCTGAGTAAGGGTTTGATCTATTTTCAATCCTATCTCTGTACCTCTTTTTAATTCTCCAATTATTAAATGTTCCTTTATTATCTTTTCTGCTACTGTTAATTTCATATCCTTCCCTCCAATATTAGCCTAAATTGCCTTAGTATTTTTGTCCTTCAAAATATCTGGAATATATTTTAATGTTAAATCTATAAGTTCATCATTTCTAATATTTGAAGTTCTTCCATTGGCATATTTTTCATCTATCCATTTCTTTATAGGTAAAATTCTTTGATCCTTTTTAGTGATCTTATTAGCATCATCTAATCTAAAATAAGCATTTATCCAAGCAGCAATACCAGCCAACCCAGAATATGCATTTACTGCAATTATTGGAGGCTTACCTAATATCTTTTCAGTATCAAAACTATTGTATATTTCTTTGTTCTTTAACATTCCATCTGCATGGATTCCAGCTCTAGTTACATTAAACTCACTACCTACAAAAGGCGTACGTGGTGGTATCGTGTAGTTTAGCTCCTTTTCGAAATAATCTACTATATCAAAAATAACTTTAAGATTCATGTTTTTAGTGTTTCCTTTTATTTGTCCATATTCAAATATCATAGCTTCTAGAGGACAATTCCCTGTTCTTTCACCAATGCCAAATAATGTAGCATTTACAGAAGAACATCCATACAACCAAGATGTGGTAGAATTAACAACCACTCCATTAAAATCATTATGACCATGCCACTCAATAAACTCTGAAGGAACATTGCAATAATATCTTAACCCGTGTATAATTGCAGGCACCGATCTAGGTAATTCTACTCCCATGTGTGAAACTCCCACTCCTAAGGTATCGCAAGCTCTTATCTTAACAGGAAGTCCATATTTTTCTGATAACTCCATTAAATTTTTTGCTAGTGGAGCAACAAATCCAAAGAAATCAGCTCTAGTGATATCTTCAAAATGACATCTAGGGATTATGTTATTTTTCAATGCATTTTCTGCAATAGATAAATAATTATACATTGCTTCCCTTCTAGTCATATTTAATTTATGGAATATATGATAATCTGAACAAGACATCAATATCCCAGTTTCTTTAATTCCCATATCCTTTACCAATTTAAAATCTTCTTTGTTAGCTCTAATCCATGATGTAATTTGAGGAAATTCATATCCTCTATCTATACACTTTCTTATAGCTTCCCTATCCTTGTCAGAATATAAAAAAAACTCTGTTTGCCTTATGATACCTGAACCATTATCTAACAGATGAAGATAATCGTATATTTTAACCATCTGTTCTGCTGTCATAGATTCCATGGATTGTTGCCCATCTCTAAAAGTAGTATCTGTAATCCATATATCTTCTGGAATTTCCATTGGCAATTGGATGTTGTTAAATTTAATCTTTGGAATTTCCGAATAAGGAAACACATCCTTAAAAAGATTTGGTCTTATAGCGTCCACTCCAGTATATTTCATTATTTTCCCTCCTATTTTTTGAATTTTGCAAGTTTGTTAAATTTATACTTCGTTTTTAAGTTGTTTGAGTATTTGTATTTCTTCCCAATAATATTGTTTGTTGTTATCAATATCTTAGTTTTTTAAGTATATTGTAGGATTTCAGCTTAATCTGTTTGTAGCTAAAAAATAATATTGTAAACAATTCTAACATAAGATTTTTATAATAGCAAGTATTTTTTGCAAGTTTATTTTTTAATTCTAGCATATTATTAAATAAATATCAACT
>JAAYFV010000217.1 GCA_012728075.1 Tissierellia bacterium | reverse complement strand
TTAATAATATCAGGATTTTGTTCCGCCAAATATCCTATAACAAAGAAGGTAGCCTTTACATTATATTCCCCCAGTATATCCAATACCTCAGAGGTAATCTTGGAGGGGCCATCATCAAAAGTCAAATAAGCTATTTTTCTATTTATAGCATCTTCCTTTTTATTTTCTTCTAACTCCTTTTGTTTTTGCCATTTTATACGGGCCTGTTCTAAGCTTTTCGCTTTCTTCAATTCTTTTTCATGCTCTAAAGCTATATTGATAGTGGATTTTTCCGACATCGATAATGCATCCTTTGATAGCTCTCCAGCTTTTACTACGTCCACATAATCCTTCTGTCTAAACTTAATAGAAGTTTTAACAAACAATATTATAACAACTGCTATAAATACAATTAATAATCTTTTTCTCTGTCTTCTTTTTTATTTGATCTTTGATGCCTGTCTCCTAGTCACCGATGTCACACCCCTTGTCTAAAATTATAATTATTTCGATTATATTGTCTATATACCCTATATATAGGATACTATACAATCAAATAATATTCACTACAAAGTTATGAATAAATTATTACAAATATGTTACAAACCGTATTAATACCAAGGTCCATAATACCTTGGTCCGTAGCCATAGGGATTAGTCCTCCTCAACAACTCGGACAACAATACAATGCTAATAATATCCCGAACTAATTTACGTCTTCCATAAAATGGTCTTTGCATAGTCCTATATCTAGGTCCTCTCCCTCTTCTCTCCACCGGATCCTCATTTAGTTCAGGACATTCCAATACTATCTTTTGGTATATCTCATCTACCATCTTTTCCATATCCTTATCTTCAATATCTTCTATGGATTCCTTATCCTTTAAATGGCTATCTACCGTACTTATTACTTTTGGATATATTCTATAGTATAGCTCTGGATAATTTAAACTCATAACAAAACCTCCCCATACATATTCTCTATATAATATGCATAAGGAGGTTATTTTGATACTTTTCTATGATGCTAATTCTTTAAATTGGGATTTATATAGTTTTGCATATATACTATCCTGCTTTAACAATTCTTCATGACTTCCCTTTTCCTCTATTCCTTCATTGGTTAGTACTAGTATTTCATCTGCATTTTTTATAGTGGATAATCTATGGGCTATTATCAGGGTGGTCCTTCCCTCTGCTAGTTCTTCTAGGGATTGTTGTATCAATATTTCAGTAGCATTGTCTAATGCAGAAGTAGCTTCATCTAGTATCAGTATTGGAGGATCTTTTAAAAACAGTCTTGCAATAGATATACGTTGTTTTTGTCCTCCTGAAAGCTTTACACCTTTTTCTCCTATATAGGTATCATATCCATTAGGTAAACTCATGATAAAATCGTGTATACGAGCTTTCTTTGCTGCTTCAATTATGTCTTCTTCCGATTTGCTAGGATCTCCATAGGATATATTATCCATTATAGTTCCTGTAAATAGAAATACATCCTGTTGAACAAGGCCTATCTTCTCTCTAAGGGATTTTAATTTAATATCCTTTATATTATGCCCATCTATAAATATATCCCCTTCATTGGTATCATAAAATCTAGGTATTAAATGGCATAAAGTGGTCTTACCTGCTCCTGATGGCCCTACGATAGCTACTGTCTTTCCTGGTTCTATATTTAAATTTAAATTAGACAATACTTGGTCTTTTCCATTGGTGTAGCTAAAGGAAACATCTTTAAACTGAATATGTCCTTTTACATCTACTAGGTCAATAGCATCTTCTTTATCTACTATATCTGGTTCTATATTCATTACTTCTATAAACCTTTCAAATCCAGTCATGCCATCTTGATATTGTTGGATAAAATCTGCTAATCTTCTGATTGGCTGCATAAAGAAGTTTACATATAGCATATAGGCAAATAGATCCCCTACATCTATTAAATTCCTATATACAAAGAATCCACCTAGGCTGATGGCTACCAAGTTTAGTATGTTGGTCATAAGCCCTATACCTGCAACAAATTCTGCCATAGCCTTATAGGATTGTTTTCTTGCATCTCTAAATAAGCTATTCCCTTGGTTAAACTTTTCTATTTCATAGTCCTCATTGGTAAAGGATTTAGCCACTCTAATCCCCGATATACTGTTTTCCAGTTGAGCATTTACATCGGCTATTTCCCTTCTAACCTGTCGGAAGGATTCCTCCATCTTCTTTCGCTTAGCTATAGCAAACCATATCATGATCGGTATAAAGGAAAATATGACCAAGGTAAGCCTCCACTCTATCCTTATAAGTAGTATAAAAGAACCAACAAGCATTACCAAAGAGATAAATAGATCCTCTGGGCCATGATGGGCCAGTTCCGTAATATCCCTTAAATCGTTTACCAGTCTAGACATTATGTGGCCTGTCTGTGTATTATCATAATAGCTAAAGGGCAGAGTTTGCAAATGGGAAAATAGGTCTCTACGCATATCATGTTCAATGTATACGCCTAATACATGTCCCCAGTAGGATACTATATAGTAGCTAATGTATCTTAGGATGAATAAAAACAACATGATGATGGTCCATCTAATCAATAGGTCCATTCTTCCCGCTGGGATAATCTCATTGATTATGTTCCTTGAAACCATTGGGAATACTAGATCAAATACCGATATTAAGAATGCGAAAAACATATCTATGAAAAATAGTTTTTTATGGGGCTTATAATAGGATATAAATTTCTTAAGCAATCCTATCCCTCCTCCTTTAAATTATCATATAGTTTGAATAAATTATTTAGCAAATTGTCTACATCCTCATGTCTCATCTTCCCCAATGCTCTATAAGTTACCCTATTGCTCCTTTCCTCTCTAATGGTATGGATTAACTTACTGCCTTTTTCGGTGATACAAACTCTAGTTATCCTTCTATCATTGGTATCTCCACACCTTTCAACTAATCCCTTCTCCTCTAGGCGTGAAACTTTTTCCGATATGGTGTTTTGAGCTCTATTAAACTTACTGGATATATCGTTGATAGTAGGTGGCCTTTCTGACAGCTCTAAATAGATCAACATATGATATTGATCATAGGTTAATCCATACTCCTGTGCTATCTGATGTCCCTTGTGGTGGATAATGCTGCTGCACTCCCTAATATAATAGGAAACGGATTCAGATTTTTTTTGTAATTCCATAATATGGCCTCCGATATAATAATTTCGCTTATCTAAAATATCGTCTTACGATATTATAGCATCTATATTCCCTTTTTGCAATTATGATATATAATGTATTTAATACATATTATAAGGAGGTGTATATGAATTTGTATTTGATGCTTTTTACCACCTTTTTTATTCAATTGATAATAGCTATGGAAATGAATATCATTGCTCCTTTGGCACCATATATAGCTAATTATTTCAATATTAAGGATAGCTACGTTTTACTTTTTAATATAGGTTTTTCCCTAGTAGGACTTTTTGTGCCTTTTTTAGGAGCCTTTGCAGATTAGTATGGTAAAAAAAGGAGCATAGTCTTAGACTTGATATCATTTGTATCTGGTACTATGATTAGCGGTTTTTCAAAAGCCCCTATGGTATTTGCTATAGGCAGAGTATTTATAGGAATAGGGTATTTTTCCCTTAGTGGAAATTGTCTCTCCTATTTAAGCGAATTTGTCCCCTATGAGTCTAGGGGAAAGGTTTCAGGAATACTAAGGATAGCTTTTGGCATTGCTATATTGTTTAGCCCCCTGTATGCTACCGTCCTAATCTCCAAATTTAACAGTTTAGCTAGCGTATATCTCCCTCTTGGGGTAATAGGTATTATAACTATGCTATTAATGCTTAAGCTTCCAGAAACCCAAAGGAATGATGATATAAAGATTGAAACAAAGGAATTAGTAGCTCTTTTGAAAAAAAATACCCATTTTAAGGCCCTGTTAATTGCTTTTTTATTTTTAGCTACTCCCTTGCTTTTGATGTCCTTTTTAGGGATTTATCTAGCCAATATCCATGGTTTTAATCAACTATCCATTGGTTATGCCTATACTATAATTGCCCTAGGCACCATGCTGGGAGTGGTGATTGCTTTCTTTTTCACC
Source organism: Tissierellia bacterium (assembly GCA_012728075.1). Classification (GTDB taxonomy): domain Bacteria; phylum Bacillota; class Clostridia; order Tissierellales; family Tepidimicrobiaceae; genus Keratinibaculum. The sequence goes on along the minus strand of JAAYFV010000217.1, from coordinate 489 downwards.
GATAGAATAGGTAAGGAAAAGCTAGCTAAATTGTCTTACGGTATTGTTTTTGCCACATTGGTACTTCTAATATTTTTAAACAATCCCTATATAATCATTGGATTTATGATATTTATGTCTATGGGATTAGATGCGGGCTGGACTGCTTATCAAACCCTATTATCGGAGATGGAACCAGAAAAAAGAGGTATATATATGAGCTTACTATATATGGTTAATGCAGTTGCCGTAACTATATACTCCCTACTAGGTCCTGCAATATATGATTTAGGTGGGTACAAATCCTTGGTTATAGTGTCCCTAGTTACCAATTTCATAGCCTTAAAGATGCTTGTAAGCATGTCTTTAGAAAATATTATATATAGCAGAAATAAACCCTCTAAATAATGGTTCTATAATAAATGTTGGGGTGGAAAATAATTTACCCTAACATTTATTTTTTCTAAAAATAAAATGCACTCGTGAAATAAACCTGCTAAAATGTTAATT
>JAAYFV010000216.1 GCA_012728075.1 Tissierellia bacterium | reverse complement strand
TTTTAGTTTCTGTTAAAAACAAAGAAATAGCTAATGATATTTTTCAGGATGTTTTTTTTAAAGTAATAAATACTATAATTAATTTCTAAAAATCCAATGATATCTCAAAGGGAAATAGCAGAAAAATTGGGAATTTCCAGATCTTCTGTAGCTGTTCATATTACAAATTTAATGAAGAAAGGTTATATTTTAGGAAGAGGTTATATAGTGAAAGAGTCCCCTTATATTACCATAGTTGGGGGAGCTAATGTAGATATTATAGGTTTACCTTATAAAAAGCTTAGAATGAAAGATTCTAATCCAGGAAAAGCTACCATATCTTTAGGAGGTGTTGGAAGAAATATTGGAGAAAATTTAAGTAGACTTGGAGTAGATACTAGGTTTATTACTGTATTAGGTAATGATATTTATGGGAAACTTATGATTGAAGAAGGAATGAAAATAGGATTGGATATGTCAGAATCATTGATTCTTCAAGATAAAAAAACCTCTAATTATATAGCCATATTAGATGAAATGGGAGATATGAATTTGGCTATATCATCTATGGATATATTTGAAGAGATGAACATATCATTTATTCAGCAAAAAAAGGAACTTATAGAGAATTCTACCCTTTGCATAGTAGATACCAATATACCTATAGAAGTTTTAAAACATATGGTATCTAATTTTAATGTAGATTTTTTTTTAGACACAGTATCTACAACAAAGGCAGAAAAGGTTAAGAATATAATAGGCTATTTTCATACGATAAAACCTAATAAATTGGAGGCTGAAATATTATCGGGAATGGAGATAGTAGAAAAGCAAGATTTGAAAAAAGTAGCTAATTATTTCATAGATATGGGAGTTGAAAGGGTATTTATAACATTAGGAGATAAAGGAGTTTATTACTTAGACAGACAAGGGGAAATATATATGAAATCAGCAAAAGTATCTATAATAAATGCTACTGGTGCAGGAGATGCTTTTATGGCTGGATTAGCATATTCCTATTTAAATGAATTAGATATAGAAAGTACACTTAAATTTTCTATAGGAGCATCAATTATAACGTTGGAAAACGAAAACACAATAAATCCCAATATATCAGTAGAAAACATTGAAAAAAGAATAAAGGAGTTGAAATTATGATGGAAAAGTATATGGATATTAAAGAAGATGTAAAAAAGGCTATAGAAGAAGGGAAGCCAGTAGTGGCTTTAGAATCTACTATTATTTCCCATGGAATGCCCTATCCTCAAAATGTAAAAACCGCATTGGAAGTAGAGAATATTATTAGGGATAGAGGAGCAATTCCAGCTACTATTGCCATATTAGGAGGAAAGATTAAGGTAGGTTTAAATGAGGAGGATATTGGGTATTTAGGAAAGGCAAAGGATGTATATAAGGTTAGTAGAAGAGATCTACCTTTTATATTATCTAAAGGGGTAAATGGTGCTACTACTGTAGCTTCTACTATGATTATAGCTAATTTAGCTGGTATTAAAGTATTTGTTACAGGAGGTATAGGTGGTGTTCATAGGGGAGCTGAGAAAACCTTTGATATATCTGCTGATTTACAAGAATTAGCGAGAACTAATGTAGCTGTAGTGTGTGCAGGAGCCAAATCTATATTGGATTTAGGCCTTACTTTAGAATATTTAGAGACCTTTGGGGTACCTGTTGTAGGATTTAAAACCCATGAATTTCCTGCTTTTTTTACTAGAAAAAGTGGTTTTAGCGTAGATTATAAAGTAGAGGATGAACTGGAATTAGCAAAGGCTATAAAAACAAAATGGGATTTAGGATTAGATGGGGGAATTGTAGTGGCCAATCCAATCCCTAAGAAATATGAGATGGATTCTAATATAATAGATAAAGCCATAGAAGTGGCTTTAAAGGAAGCAGAGACTAAAGGAATAAAAGGAAAAGAAGTAACTCCTTTTCTTTTAGATAAGGTAAAGGATATTACCAAAGGGAAAAGTTTAGAATCTAATATAGAGTTAGTATATAATAATGCATTAGTAGGAGCCAATTTAGCTGTTGAACTAGAAAAACTGTACAGAATATAATCCCTAATATACAATCCTATTTAATCTTTGATATAATATATACAAGGAGAATAATGTTATTATAGGGGGTATAAAGAAATGGATGTTTTATCAGCTATAAAAGCTAGGAGAAGTATAAGAAAATATAGTAGTAAACCTGTAGAGGAAGAAAAACTGCAAAAGGTTTTAGAGGCAGCAAGACTATCACCATCGGCAAGAAACCAACAAAATTGGAAATTTATCGTCGTAAGGGATGATAAAAGGAAAGAAGAGCTTACAGAAGCTATTGGTCAGTCTTTTGTTGGAGAGGCTCCCATCATTCTAGTTAGCTGTGGTACAGAAACAAAAAGTATTATGAGGGGAGGCCAGCCTAGATATACTGTTGATTTATCCATTGCTACTGCATATATGATATTAGAAGCCTGTGAGCAAGGATTAGGTACATGTTGGTTAGGCAGTTATGATGAAGATAAGGTAAAGGAAGTATTGGATATTCCAGAAGATGTAAGAGTAGTAGCAATTACACCTTTAGGTTATCCAGCTGAATCACCTGCTCCTAGACCTAGAAAAGAGCTTGATGAAATAGTATGCTATGACAAGTTTTGTCAAATAAATTGTATTTTATAAGAAAGAGGGTGTACAAGTGGAAAGGAAAGTTCCTACAAGAGAAGAAGCTTTTGGGCTTTTAAAAAAGTATAATAAAAGCGAAAGCTTAATAAACCATGCTTTAGCAGTAGAGGCAGTTATGAAACATTTTGCAGAGTTATTTGAAGAAGATGTAGAAAAATGGGGGGTTATAGGTTTAGTACATGATTTAGATTATGAAATGTATCCTGATAAACATTGTGAAAAGACAAAGGAAATATTGGAAGAAGAAAATTGGCCAGAAGATTATATAAGTGCCATAATGAGTCATGGCTGGGGAATCTGTACCGATGTAGAACCAGTGGAAAAGATGGAAAAAGTATTATATACTATTGATGAATTAACAGGATTAATTAATGCTACTGCTTTAATGCGTCCTACTGGTATATCAGATATGAAAGTAAAATCTGTAAAGAAAAAGTGGAAAGATAAATCCTTTGCAGCTGGTGTCAATAGGGAAATAATAGCAAAAGGGGCAGAAATGCTTGGAATGGATTTAAATGAAGTAATTGGAGAAACTATAGAGGGTATGAAAAAAGTATCAGAAGAAATTGGATTAAAATAATGTACACCTTAAGGATATCCTTAAGGTGTATGTTATTTACTGATTTTATGCTATAATATTGATTATTAGGTATAAACAGGAGGAGACTAGTTTGAATAATAGTTATTTAATATAGACAAGGGTTGTTTGTCAAAAGGCATATTACTACAAGGAATAAATGCTCTAAAATTTCTAGATAACTAAATATATTTCAGGAGGTTTTAATATGGATTATTTAGAAAAATACAACTATTGGTTAAAAGATGAATTTTTTGATGAAGATACTAAAAGAGAGTTAGAGGCTATAAAAGGTGACGATAAAGAAATATTAGATAGATTCCATAGGGATTTGACCTTTGGAACTGCTGGATTAAGGGGAAAGATTGGTGCAGGTACCAATAGGATGAACAAATATACTGTATCTTTGGCAACTCAAGGCTTAGCAGAAACCATCAAGAGTAGAGGAAAAGATGCTATGAGAAGAGGAGTTGCTATTGCATATGATGTAAGACATTTTTCTAAAGAATTTGCTGAGATTACTGCTGGTGTATTAGCAGCTAATGGTATAAAGGTATATTTATTTGACGACATACGTCCTACTCCTCTTTTATCCTATACTATTAGAAGATTAGGGAATGTATCTGGTGTTGTAATTACTGCTAGTCACAATCCTAAGGATTATAATGGCTACAAGGTTTATTGGGAAGAAGGTTCTCAAATTCTCGATGATATAGGGGAAGAAATTCTTAATAATATTAATCGTGTAGGAGATTTTTCCAATATAAAATTTATGGAATTAGAAGAGGGAGTAGCTAAGGGCTTAATAAATTATATTGGAAAGGAAATAGATGATGAATATGTGGAGAAAGTAAAATCTCTTGCTTTAAATGAGGATATTGATAAGGAAATAAAAATTGTTTATACTCCTTTAAACGGCACAGGGAATAAATTGGTTAGAAGGGTTTTAAGGGAAAGGGGTTTTACTAATGTTATTGTAGTACCAGAACAGGAAAATCCAGATCCAGATTTTACTACGGTAGGTTATCCAAACCCAGAAGATATAAAAGCTTTTGACTATGCTAAAAAATTAGGGAAAAAAGAGAATGCAGATATATTGATAGCTACAGATCCAGATTGTGACAGGGTAGCTTGTATGGTTAGAGATTTTAATGGGGAATATGTGGCCCTAAATGGCAATCAAACGGGAGCCTTATTGGTAAACTACATATTATCATCTAGATATAGGGACAATACTTTGCCTGAAAATGGAGCTATAGTTAAATCCATAGTAACAGGAGATTTGAGTAAAGCTATAGCTGAGAAGTATAATATAACAACTGTAGAAACTCTTACTGGATTTAAAAATATATGTGGAAAGGCTAATGAATTTGATAGGACTAAGGAATATACTTTCATAATGGGATATGAAGAGAGTATTGGCTATGTATATGATACTATAGTGAGAGATAAGGATGGGGTTATTTCTTCAATGTTAATAGCAGAGATGGCAGCCTATTATAAGACACAAGGGAAAACCCTATTAGATGAATTAGAAGATATATACAAAGAATATGGTTATTATCTTGAAAAGCTAATCTCTATAGTATTAGAAGGTATAGAAGGCAGTCAGAGGATTGGAAGGATAATGGAGTCCTTTAGGGAGGATCCAATTATAAATATAGGGGATATGGAACTTGTAAAAACCATAGACTACTTAAAAGATGAAACTGGTAATCCAAAATCAAATGTCTTAAAATACTATTTTGATGATGGCTCTTGGTATGCAATAAGACCTTCAGGTACAGAACCTAAGATAAAGGTATACATTTATTCTAAAGATAAAGACAAAAAAGCTTCACAAAATAAGATCAAGGCTATGGAAGAGGCAATTATCAATAGAATTGAATCAATTAAATAATATGATAAATAAAACCTTCATTTTAGTTGTACAACTAAAATGAAGGTTTTTAAATGTATAATTTATATGAAACTTCACAAAATACTCTTGTATAAGTATTTTGCGAAGGAGTGATTACAATTAAAGGAGTAATTATGTCAGGAGGAATGGGTACTAGACTTAGACCTCTTACTTGCCAATTACCTAAACCTATGGTGCCTATTTTTAATAAACCTGTTATGGAATATGGTATAGAAATTTTAAAGGAATATGGTATAGAAGATATAGCTGTTACTTTATACTATCTTCCTAATAATATAATGGAATACTTTAATGATGGAAAGGAATTTGATGTAAATATTAAATATTATATTGAAAATGAACCTCTAGGTACTGGGGGTAGCGTGAAAAATGCTCAGGAATTTTTAGACAATACATTCATCGTTATAAGCGGAGATGCTTTTACCAATATAAATATAACAAAAGCTTATGAGTTTCACAGAGAAAAGGGCTCAAAAGCTACATTGGTTTTAAAAAAAGAACCAATTCCCTTAGAATATGGTGTAGTTATTACCGATGAATATGGAAGAATTATTAGGTTTTTAGAAAAACCTAATTGGGGAGAAGTATTTAGCGATACCATCAATACTGGAATATACATATTAGAACCAGAAGTACTTGATTACTATAAAAAAGGAGATAATTTTGATTTTAGCAAGGATCTATTTCCCCGTCTATTGAAAGATGATATACCAATGTACGGTTATATAACAGAGGAGTATTGGTGTGATGTGGGAGATATTTCTACTTATGTAAAAACCCATGAAGATATATTTTTAAATTTTTCAAAGGATTATTTATTAGAAGAGGAATTGTATAAAGGGATTTGGGCAGAAGAAGGAGTTACCATAGAGAAAGGTGCTAGACTGTATCCACCTATATATATAGGTAAAAATTCATTAATTAAGGAAGGAGCAATTGTAGAACCCTATACTGTAATAGGAAATAATTGTGTAATTAAAAAGGGAACTTCTATCAAAAGGAGTATATTATGGGATAATGTGATTGTTGAAGAAAATTGTGAAATAAGAAAATCAGTAATTTGCAATAAGGTGCATATTGATAAACGTAGTAGACTATTTGAAGGGGCAGTAATAGGAGCTAATGTTAAAATAGATGAAGATGTTACCATAAAACCTGATGTAAAGATATGGCCTTATAAAACTATTGATGAAAATGTTATAGTTAGGGATAATCTTATATGGGGCAAAGGGTCTAATAAAAAACTATTTGGATATAGAAATATCTCTGGAGTATTTAATCAAAATATAACTCCAGAGATGGCTGTAAGTTTAGGTACTGCTTTTGCTACAGTAATGGGAGCAAAAGGGAGCTATATACTTAGCAGCGATGAGCACAATCTATCTAAATCTATAAAAAGTTCACTAATATCAGGTCTACTATCAATGGGGAGTCAGGTTATAGATATAGACAATATTAGTATACCAATATGTAGATTTGGGACAAAATATTTTAATGCTCAAGGAGGTATACATATAAGCAGTTATGGAGTTGATGAAGTATATATAGAGTTTATGGATGAGAGAGGTGCCAATATTGATAATAATAGTAAGCGAAAAATAGAGAATTCTATTCTTATAGGAGATTTTAATAGATGTTTTGGTGATGAAATAAAGGGTGTAGTGAATATATATAATTTTGCAGAAATTTATATTAAAGAAGGAAAATCATATTTAAAAAATATAGATAAGATTAAGAGTAAAAACCCTAGAATAATAATAAGTTCTCCTTCTGAAAATATTAGTGAATTAGCTAAGGAATGTTTAATGGGAATAGGATGTAATATAAAAAAAATTCCATATGAAGATGGATGGACTATAGAAGATATAAGCAAAAGGGTATTAGACGAGGATGGAGATTTGGGAGTATTATTTTCTAAAAATGGGGAGGGAATAGCATTAACCGACGGATTTAATAACATTAAAGATGAAAAGTACCATCTATTGACTTTGAGTTTAGGTTTTAAAACAGGTGAATTGAAGGAAGCTGTTATTCCTTATAACTTCCCAAGGATAGTAGAAAAGGTGGCTCAGCAGTATGGAGGGAAAATTAATTATAGCAAATCCAATATATCCAATATAATTGGAACCATATTGGATAGAAATATAGAGGCTCAATATATATTGAATTTTGATGGAATTTGGGCTATTGGAAAGATAGTCGATTATTTAGTTGGCGAGAATATAGCCTTAAATACATTAGTGCAGGAGCTACCAGAATATTTTTATCTAAAAAAGGAGATTCCATGTGAATGGGATGATAAGGGAAATATATTGAGGAGATTAACGGAAGAGAGACAATATGGGATTGAATTAGTAGAAGGTGTTAGATTTATAGAAGATAAGGGATGGGTTATGATTTTACCTGATGAAGAAAAGCCTACATTCAATCTATATGTAGAAGGATATAAGGAAGAATATGCAGAGGAATTGTGTACTATATACAATGAGAAGATAAAAAAAATGATTAAAGATCTTTGATGAAAGGAAGAATAATATGTGGTCAATTTTTAAATCTAAATATAATAGGAATCCTATCATTATAAAAGATATAGTTCTAGATGAGGATAGATTGGTACAATATGGAGAGCAAATAGGAGGAATGTATAAAGGGGATAAAAAGGTAAATGTTAAGAGATTTCTTTTAAATAGACTTGATGATAATTTTAAGACAATTGAAAAGATCTATTTGGATTTTAACAGGAATGTATATAAGGAATTGCCTAAGGGTACAGAGTGGCTTTTGGATAATTTTTATATAATTGAACTAATATATAAACAGCTAAAGCTTGAATTAAAAGAAGAGAAAAATATAAAAGTTAGAATAATTGAAAAGGGGCCATCAAAAGGTTATCCCTTGATATATATTTTAGCTTTAGAGCTAATATCTCACACAAGTGGGAAAATTAAAGAAGATAATATAAAAGGGTTTCTTAATGGATTTCAAAAAGAAGAAATATTAACATTAGAGGAAATATATCATTTACCCACCTTTCTTGCTCTGAGTTTGATAGAGTATATTAGAGAAATTTCTTTTAATCTGATGAATACATACATGATATGGGAAAAGATGGATAAAGCTCAACTAGTTGATTTGGGAATTTTACTTGAGGAAGTTCCTAATATGGATTCTAGAGAAATAGAAAGATTAATCAGGAAAATAAGAAAAAAAGGTAAGGATTTTACCTGGGCTTTAGAAATATTAGATAAAAAATTAAGCTACATAGGTACAAATATTAAGACTTTATTGGAAAGGGAATACATACGCCAGTCTAAATACAAACTATCTATAGGTTATGGAATAAATTCCCTACGGGATATATCTTCATTAGATTGGGAAGATATATTTAATTGTATATCCATGGTGGAAAATATTTTTAAAGAGGATCCTTTAGGGGTGTATACAAATATGGATTTACCCTCTAAAGCTCAATATAGATACGAAACTCAAGTGTTAGCGGAAAAATTTAATGTACAGGAAATATTCTTATCCAAGAAGATATTGGAGTTTGCTCAAATAGAATGGGAGAAAGGTTGTAGGGATAAAAGAGCTCATGTGGGATATTATATTCTCGACAAAGGAAGGAAAGAAGTATTTGATTTTTTTAAAAGCAGGGATAAAAACTGTGGAATTCATTTAGGGAAATATGGATATTATTATTTCCCTATTATTTTATTGTGGATATTTGCAACTTTTATACTTAGTCTATATGGCTATAACAAAGGGAATATCTATTGGGGTATAGTTATTTTTATAATTTTATCTATACCTATACTAACTATTTTCACTAATATTATAAATTATTTGTTTTCAAAAAAACATACATCTAGATTCCTTCCCAAATTTAATTTTAAAACAGGTATTCCTGAAGAATATTCTACTTTTGTTGTAATACCTACTCTTTTGCCTAGCATAGAGCGAGTTGAAGAATTATTTAATAATTTAGAGGTTTATTACCTATCCAATGGAGAAAAGAATATTTATTTTGGGATAGTAGGGGATTTTAAGGATGGGAATAGTGAATTTGCTTCATCAGACCAGGAGATAATTAATAAAGGTATGGAAATGGTACAAAAATTAAATGATAAATATGGTAAAGGAGAAGAAATATTTTATTACCTCCATAGAAAAAGGACCTATTGTAAAACACAAGATAGATGGATGGGATGGGAAAGGAAAAGGGGAGCATTAGTAGAATTTAATCAGTTATTATTAGGAGAAGAAAATACCAGTTTTAGTATTATCCATGGTAATATATCAAGTATACAGGGAAAAATCAAATATGTAATCACATTAGATGCAGATACTAAATTACCTATAGATGGGGCTAAGAAATTGATAGGGACCATAGCTCATCCTTTAAATAAAGCAGTATTAAATGAGGAAAAAAGTAGAGTTATAGAAGGTTATGGCATTATTCAGCCAAGAATTCTTGTAGATATAGAAAGTAGTAACAAATCCCTTTTTACTAGGATATTTGCAGGAACAGGGGGGATAGACCCTTATAGTACTGCTACTTTTGATATATATCAAGATTTGTTTGGAGAAGGGATATTTACGGGTAAAGGGATATATGATTTAAAAATTTTTCAAAAATGTTTAGGGGAAACTATACCAGAAGGCACTATATTAAGTCATGACTTATTGGAAGGAAGTTATATTAGGGCAGGTTTAGCTACGGATATTGTATTAATCGATGGTTACCCAGAAAAGTATAGTTCTTATATAATGAGACAACATAGATGGGTTAGAGGAGATTGGCAACTGATTAGATGGCTAAAAGAACCCTATAGTAATCATATCAATTCCCTTTCAAAATGGAAGATATTAGATAATATGAGAAGAAGTCTATTACCTGTATCTTTATTCCTAACTATATTTTTTGGATTAACCTTTTTCCCTGGAAATACATTTATATGGTTAGGTATTTCAATGGTGACATTATTTTTACCTATTGTTAATATAGCTTTAGAAGCTTTATTATACAATAGATTTAGGGGCCCAAAAATGAAGTTAAATGGAAATCTCATTATAGGATATAAGAGCTATTTATATCAAGGATTTTTATCTTTGATATTTTTACCCCATGAGGCTAGGATGATGGTGGATGCTATAGGAAGGACTATTTATAGGGTCTTTGTATCCAATAGGAATCTATTGGAATGGACCACTGCTTTTGATATGGAAAAAAGTCTCGATAATAGTCTTTCCAGCTATATAAAGAGGATGATTGAAAACATAATCCTATCTCTACTATTGCTCTTTGTAACCTATTTTTATAATCCAGATAGGATTTGGATAGCTAGCATAATTACATTATTATGGTTCGTGGGACCTGTAGTGGCTTATAATATTAGCCAAGAAGATATGGAAGATGTAGAGGTTTCCCAAGAAGATATAAAGCTTTTATTGGAGATTGGTAGAAGGACTTGGGATTATTACAAAAACTTTACCAATGATAAGAGTAATTATCTTCCTCCAGATAATTTCCAAGAGTATCCATATAATGGAGTAGCTAATAGAACATCTCCTACCAATATAGGATTTTATCTTTTGGCTATATTGTCTAGTAAGGATTTAGGATTTATCAATACTAAGGAAATGATTGATTCAATAGATTTAACCGTAAGTACTATAGAAAAGATGGAAAAATGGGAAGGCCATCTATATAATTGGTATGATACGGAAACTTTAGAGCCCTTAAGACCTGTATTTGTATCCACGGTAGATAGTGGAAATCTTGTATCTTATTTAATAACTTTGAAGGAAGGGATTAAGGAATATGTAGTCCAGCTTCTAATTGATGATGAAATAGATGAAAAACTAATATCAAAGGCTAGTGATTTAGTCTACAGGATCGAAAAGCTGATAGATGATACCAAATTTTCTCCTCTGTATGATGAAATAAAGGATTTGTTTTATATAGGCTACAATGTTGAAGAAAGTAAACCTTTAAAATCCTATTACGATCTATTGGCCTCAGAAGCTAGGATTTCATCTTATATAGCAATTTCAAGGGGAGAAGTACCTTTAGAGCATTGGAGTAGACTAGGGAAGTCCCTGATTTTAGAAAAAGGATATATATCCTTAGCATCCTGGTCAGGCACTATGTTTGAATATTTGATGCCTGTTTTGGTAATGAAAAATTATAAGAACACCTTGCTTGATGAAAGTTATAATACTTCCATTAGAGCACAAATGGAATATGTATCTACTTATGATATACCTTGGGGCATTTCAGAATCAGGATTCTTTGCCTTTGATAATCAATTGAATTATCAATATAAGGCTTTTGGAATACCAGCTCTTGGGTTTAAAAGAGGCTTGAAGGATGAATTGGTAATATCTCCTTATTCCACCTTCTTAGCATTAAAATTTAATTATAAAAAGGCTATAAAAAACATTAGAAGGCTTAAAGAAGAGGGACTAGAAGGAACTTATGGACTCTATGAAGCAATAGACTATACTAGTTGGAGACTGCCTAATCATATGGATAAGGGAGTTATCAAATCCTATATGAGTCATCATCAAGGGATGATATTTGTATCTATAAACAATTTTGTAAATCATGATGTAATGGTAAATAGATTCCATAGGGATCCACAGATGAAATGTGGCGAGATGCTGCTTCAAGAAAAGGTACCTTTAAACCCTATTATATCCAAAGAAAAAGAGAATTTAGAAGAAATAAAAAGAATACCCCAGAGGGAATTTAAAATCAAAAGTAGAGTATATTCAAAAAGCGAGCTATCCCAACTAAAATGTCACATACTGGCTTCAAACACTTACTCTGTGATGGTAAACAATAGGGGAGAAGGCTTTTCTAAAAATCAAGATATATTTATTAATCGATGGAGAAGGGATTATCTTTCTACACCCTATGGACAATTTATATATATAAAGGATGTGGATAATAATATATGGTCTACTACCTATGCCCCTGTGTACAAAGAACCAGATATATATGATGTAGAATTTTCCAATTATAAAGCTAGTTTTTATAGAAAAGATGGCCATATAGAGAGTAAAATGGATATATATTTACTTCCAGAGGAACTAGGGGAAATTAGAAGGGTCATTTTAAAAAACAATGGAGATAGTGATGTTATTTTAGAGACTACAAGTTATTTTGAAATTACAGGTTCAACCTTTGAATCTGATTTGGCCCATACTGCATTCAACAATCTATTTATTAAAACTGAAGTTTTGGAAGAAGAATATGGGTTATTGTCCCATAGGAGGAATAGAGAGGATGGATTAGAATATTGTTGGATTGTTCATGGAATAAAAAATTTTGATGAAGAGGAAAAAAACTTTAAATATGAAACTAGTAGATCAAATTTTGTAAGTAGGGGCAATTCATTAAAAAAACCTAAGGGTATACTCAAAGG
>JAAYFV010000215.1 GCA_012728075.1 Tissierellia bacterium | reverse complement strand
CCTACTGCTTCTCCTACATTTACTGGATTTCCTGTAGCTAGATTTCTACCATAACATTTAGCACAAACTCCATGACGAGCTTTACATACTAATACAGATCTAACCTTTACTTCTTTTATACCTGCTTGATCTATCTTTTCAGCAATATCCTCTGTAATCATCTGACCTTCATTTATTATAGTTTCCTCGGTGCTCGGATCTACCACATCTTCCACTACATATCTTCCTACAATTCTATCCTTTAGCTCTTCTATAATCTCGTTACCGTCTTTAAAATCCCTAGCTACTATATATTGATCTGTTCCACAATCCTCTTCCCTTACTATTACGTCTTGACTTACATCTACTAATCGTCTAGTCAAATAACCAGAGTCTGCTGTTCTAAGAGCTGTATCTGCTAATCCCTTTCTTGAACCGTGGGTGGATATGAAGAACTCCAATACATCTAGCCCTTCTCTAAAGTTAGATTTTATAGGGATTTCTATGGTTTTCCCAGATGCACTGGCCATAAGCCCTCTCATACCTGCTAACTGCCTGATTTGATTTTTGCTACCTCTAGCTCCTGAGTGAGCCATTATATAAATATTGTTTAACGGATCTAATCCATCCATTAATGCGTCTGTAACCTCTTCGGTAGTCTTATTCCATATTTCAATTACCTTTTCATATCTTTCTTCATCGGATATAAGCCCTCTTCTGTAGGTTTTTTCAAATTTATCTACTTCTTCTTCTGCATCTCCCAATAGCTTCATCTTCTCCTCTGGCACTATTATATCTTCCATGCTTATGGTTATAGCACCTATAGTAGAGTAATGAAATCCTAATTCCTTTATATGATCCAGTACCGCTGCAGTTACTGTATTTCCATGTTTTCTATAGCATTTCTCAACTATATCTCCTAATACACTTTTGTCTACTAGTCTATCTATTTCTAAGGAATAAGGGTCTTTTTCCCTGTCTATAAATCCTAAGTCTTGAGGTATATGCTCGTTGAATATGAACCTTCCTACAGTGCTTTCTACAAGCTGTCCCCTATCCTCATCATTTAATTTCTTTCTTACCTTAACTTTTGCATGTATATCTACATCGCCATTATAATAGGCTTGTAGTAGTTCATCATAATCTTTAAAAATCTTCCCTTCTCCTTTTTCCCCGGGATTTTCCAATGTTAAATAGTAACTACCTAAAACCATATCCTGGGTTGGAGTAGTGATGGGCTTCCCATCCTTTGGGGCTAGTATATTGTTTACCGATAACATAAGTAGTCTTGCTTCTGCTTGCGCTTCCATGGATAAGGGTACGTGCACAGCCATTTGGTCCCCATCAAAGTCAGCATTATAAGCGGTACAAACTAGGGGGTGAAGTTTTATAGCTTTACCTTCTACTAGTACAGGTTCAAAAGCTTGAATTCCCAATCTGTGAAGGGTAGGTGCTCTGTTTAACAGTACAGGATGATCCTTTATGACTTCGTCTAATACATCCCATACTACAGGTTTCATCCTTTCCACCATTCGCTTTGCAGATTTTATATTATGAGCGTATTCTTCTTCTACTAGCTTTTTCATGACAAAGGGTTTAAATAGCTCTAAAGCCATATTTTTAGGCAATCCACATTGGTAAAATTTAAGTTCTGGACCAACTACTATAACAGAACGTCCAGAGTAATCTACCCTCTTACCTAATAAATTTTGTCTAAATCTACCTTGCTTACCTTTTAGCATATCCGATAAGGATTTTAATGGTCTATTTCCCGGTCCTGTAACAGGTCTACCTCTTCTACCATTATCGATTAGAGCATCTACGGCCTCTTGAAGCATCCTTTTTTCATTTCTTACTATTATATCAGGTGCTCCTAAGTCCAATAGTCTTTTTAGCCTATTATTCCTATTTATAACCCTTCTATATAAGTCATTTAAA
The DNA here is from genome assembly GCA_012728075.1 of Tissierellia bacterium. Taxonomy (GTDB): domain Bacteria; phylum Bacillota; class Clostridia; order Tissierellales; family Tepidimicrobiaceae; genus Keratinibaculum. Next base: position 8,569 of record JAAYFV010000215.1, on the reverse strand, counting down.
TCTGAAGTAGCAAATCTACCTCCATCTAACTGAACCATAGGTCTTAAATCTGGTGGAATAACAGGTATAACGTCTAATATCATCCATTCTGGTCGATTTCCTGATTGCCTAAATGCTTCTACTACTTCAAGTCTTCTTATTATCCTTACCTTTTTTTGCCCTGTTGCATCTTTTAATTGTAATTTTAAATCTTTAGCTTCTTCATCTAAGTCTATCTTTGCTAATAGCTCTTTAATGGCTTCTGCACCCATCATAGCTTTAAATTGGTTTTCATATTTTTCTTGTGCTTCCCTATATTCCTGTTCGGATAATAGTTGTTTCTCATATAGGGGAGTATCTCCACTATCTATTACTATATAGGATGCAAAATATAAAACCTTCTCCAAAGATCTAGGTGACATATCTAATATAAGCCCCATCCTACTAGGAATACCCTTGAAATACCATATATGGGATACAGGGGCAGCTAATTCTATATGCCCCATTCTTTCCCTTCTCACTTTGGACTTTGTCACTTCTACTCCACATCTATCACAAACAACGCCTTTGTATCTGACTCTTTTATATTTCCCACAATGACATTCCCAATCCTTTGTAGGTCCAAATATCTTTTCACAAAAGAGCCCTTCTTTTTCAGGCTTTAAAGTCCTATAGTTTATGGTTTCTGGTTTTTTTACTTCTCCCTTTGACCATTGTCTTATCTTCTCTGGAGATGCAAGACCAATTTTAATTGAATCAAATGTATTTAATTCAAACAAGGAGCTTTCTCTCCTTTCTATAATAAGTTTATAAAACACTCTCTAAAACTTTTTATCTATTTTAGTCTAGTTCCTCATCCTCAACTTTATCATCATCTAGACTATCATCGATTAATTCTTCTCCCATTAATTCAAAATCATCTATATCATCATCGTCAACGGATTCTTTAATCTCTATTTCTGCATCTTCTTCAGATAATACCTTTACATCCAATGCTAAACTCTGTAACTCTTTTACTAGAACTTTAAAGGATTCTGGGACCCCTGGTTCTGGGATGTTCTCGCCTTTTACAATAGCTTCATAAGTTTTTACTCTACCTATTACGTCATCTGATTTCACCGTTAATATCTCCTGTAATGTATGAGCTGCACCATAGGCTTCTAATGCCCATACTTCCATTTCTCCAAACCTCTGCCCTCCAAATTGTGCTTTACCTCCAAGAGGTTGCTGAGTTACAAGGGAGTAAGGTCCTGTGGATCTAGCGTGAATTTTGTCATCTACTAGATGGTGAAGCTTTAACATATACATATAACCTACAGTAACAGGATTGTTAAGTACTTCTCCTGTTCTTCCATCTCTCAATTCTATTTTTCCACTTTCAGGATATCCTGCCATCTTTAAAGCTTCGATTATTTCCTGATCACTTGCACCATCAAATACCGGTGTAGCTACATGCCATCCTAGTTTCTTTGCAGCCAATCCTAAATGTACTTCTAGTACTTGACCTAAGTTCATACGTGAAGGAACTCCTAAAGGATTAAGAATTATTTCTACTGGGGTTCCATCAGGTAAATAAGGCATATCTTCTTCTGGTAGTATTCTAGATACTACTCCCTTATTACCATGGCGTCCACACATCTTATCCCCTACGCTTATTTTTCTCTTTGTTGCTACATATACTCTCACCATCTGATTTACACCAGGGGATAGTTCATCTCCATTTTCTCTAGAAAATATCTTCACATCTACTACTATTCCAGATTCCCCATGGGGAACTCTTAAGGAAGTGTCCCTAACCTCTCTAGCTTTTTCTCCAAATATAGCTCTTAAAAGTCTCTCTTCAGCGGTAAGCTCCGTTTCTCCTTTTGGCGTAACCTTTCCAACTAGTATATCACCAGATTTTACCTCTGCTCCAATTCTTACAATTCCCATCTCGTCCAAATCTTTTAGCATATCATCTCCCACATTTGGAATATCCCGTGTAATCTCCTCTGGCCCTAGTTTCGTATCCCTAGCTTCTGATTCATATTCTTCTATATGGATAGAGGTTAACGCATCTTCTATTACTAATTTTTCATTTATTAGTATAGCATCTTCGTAGTTATATCCTTCCCAAGTCATAAAAGCTACTAATAAATTTTTGCCTAAAGCAATTTCTCCTAAATCTGTACTGGGACCATCTGCAATAACTTGCCCTTTTTCTACTTTTTCCCCTTTAATCACTATAGGTCTTTGATTAATAGTGGTACCTTGATTGGAACGTTTGAATTTTAAAAGTTTATATCGATCAATTTGTCCATCTTCGTCCCTTTCAATCAATATCTCTTCAGAACTTACCTTTACTACAGTACCTGGATTTTTTGCTATTTCAACTACTCCTGAATCCCTTGCAGCCTTGTATTCAATCCCCGTTCCTATTATTGGTGCTTCGGTCTTTAAAAGGGGTACAGCTTGCCTCTGCATATTTGCACCCATTAACGCCCTATTAGCATCATCATTTTCCAAAAATGGAATCATAGCTGTGCCAACAGATACAATCTGTTTCGGGGACACATCCATATAGTCTACCTCACTAGCTGGGTATATATCTATTACTCCATCTTTGCCCCGGGCTATAACCCTTTGATTTACAAACCTGCCTTCTTCATCTAAAGGCTCATTAGATTGGGCTATTACAAACTCATCCTCCACATCTGCTGTTAAGTACTCGATTTTATCTAAAACTACTCCCCTTTCCTTGTCTACTACTCTATAGGGAGCTTCTATAAATCCATATTCATTAATTCTTGCATAAGTAGTTAAGGAGGTTATTAAACCAATATTAGGCCCTTCTGGGGTTTCAATTGGACACATTCTACCATAGTGAGAATGATGAACGTCTCTTACTTCAAATCCAGCTCTATCACGACTTAAGCCTCCAGGTCCTAGAGCCGACATTCGCCTTTTATGGGTTAATTCTGCTAAAGGATTAGTTTGATCCATAAATTGAGATAATTGACTGCTCCCAAAAAATTCCTTCATAGATGCCACTACTGGTCTTATGTTTATAAGGGCTTGTGGTGTTGCTACATCTACATCCTGTATAGTCATCCTTTCCCTTACTACTCTTTCCATTCGAGACAAACCTATTCTAAATTGGTTTTGTAAAAGCTCTCCTACTGAACGCAATCGCCTATTGCCAAGATGATCTATATCATCAGTCATACCTACTCCATTGAATAAGTTGAACTCATAATTTATACTTGCAATTATATCATCCTGGATTATATGTTTTGGAGATATTTCCCTATTTCTCTCCTTTATCTCTTCCTTTAATTCTTCTGGATCATCGTAAGCTTCTATTAATTCTTTCATAATTGGATAATATACCTTTTCCTTTAAGCCTAGTTCTTCTAGAGAAAAAGGTAAATCAAAAGCCTTTCCATCTACAAAATTATTACCTACTACTCGAACTATCTTACCATCGTCTAGCTGAATATCCACCTTATTAATTCCACTATTTTCAATATCTATAGCTTTTTGTCTTGTAATCTTTTCTCCTTCTTTTACAAACAATTCTCCTGTCTCTGGATTGAATATGTCTTCAGCAGCTACTCTCCCTATAATTCGATTGTGTAATGCCAACTTTTTGTTAAATTTATATCGCCCAACTTTAGCTAGATCATATCTTCTTGGTTCAAAAAATAGATTATTTAGTAGAGATTTAGCATTTTCTACTGTAGGTGGCTCTCCTGGTCTTAGCCTTTTATATATTTCAATTAAAGCTTCTTCTTCTGTGCTGGTATTATCCTTTTCCAATGTTTTTAAAACTTGTTCTGTTTCTCCTAAAATTTCTATTATGTCTGCATCGGTTTTAAAACCCAAAGCTCTTAATAATGTAGTAATAGTAAGTTTACGTGTTCTATCAATCCTTACATAAACTATGTTGTTGGAATCTGTTTCATATTCTAACCACGCCCCTCTGTTGGGTATAACTGTAGCAGAGTATAGCTTTTTCCCTACTTTATCGATTTCTTCCGAATAATATACTCCTGGGGATCTTACCAATTGACTTACTACAACTCTCTCTGCCCCATTGATTATGAAGGTTCCTTTTTCCGTCATCAATGGGAAATCTCCCATAAACACTTCCTGTTCCTTTACTTCTCCTGTTTCCTTGTTTATAAGACGTACTTTTACCTTTAAAGGTGCGGAAAAATTAGCATCTCTTTCTCTTGCTTCGTCTTCACTATATTTAGGTTCTTCATTGATATAATAATCTACAAACTCCAATATTAAATTGCCAGTATAATCCTGTATAGGGGATATATCCTCAAATACTTCTTTTAATCCCTCCTCTAGGAACCATTCATAAGAACTTCTCTGGACTTCAATTAAATCTGGTAGATCTAATACTTCATCAATACGTGAATAACTCATCCTGACTCGTTTCCCGTATGTTACAGGATGTACCATTAATAATTCACCCCTTATTAAACTAAAATAGCCAAAAGTACATGGTTACTTTTGGTAATCGCCAAAGTAAATATATTATAATATTGACATATTAGTGATATTTTATACAGAAAAGCATATAGTCTCGTTTATTATGGCATCTACATACATTACCATACTATATCTACTATGTCAAGTATTTTTTTAACACAACAACAAAAAAGGCTCTCTTTTCGAAAGCCTTTTTAATGTTTGTCTACAATTACTTTAATTCTACTTCTGCTCCAACTTCTTCTAATTGGGATTTTAATTCTTCAGCTTCTTCTTTAGAAACCCCTTCTTTGATAGCCTTTGGAGCATTATCTACTAATTCTTTAGCTTCTTTTAATCCTAGACCAGTTATGTCTCTAACAGCTTTAATTACTTTGATCTTTTCTTGTCCTGGTGAGTTTAGTACAACATCAAATTCTGATTTCTCTTCTGCTGCTGCTTCTCCACCTGCTGCTGGTGCTGCTGCTACTGTTGCTACTGGTGCTTGTGCACTAACTCCAAACTCCTCCTCTAAAGCCTCTACCAATTCTGATAATTCTAATACTGTCAAATTCTTAACTTCTTCAATTAAATTTAATACTTTTTCACTTGCCATTTTTATATCCCTCCAAATATTTTCAAAATTCAAGTTTTAAGCTTCTTGAGCTTCTTGTTTTTCTATTACTCCATTTAATGCATATACAAGTTTTCTAATAGTTCCTTGTAGTACATTAGCAAAACCTGCTATAGGTGCATTTAATCCTCCTAATACTTGTGCTATAAGAACCTCTTTTGATGGTAAGCTTGCTAAGTTTTCAACTTGGTCTGTGCTTATTATTTTACCATCAACTATACCAGCTTTAATTTCAAGTTCTTTGTGTTTTTTTGCAAATTCATAGGTAATCTTAGCTGCTTGTATTGGATCCTCAAATCCAAATGCAATGGCATTTGGTCCAGTTAAGTATTGGTTAAACTCTTCCAAACCTGCTTCTTCAAAAGCAAATCTCATCATAGTGTTCTTATATACCTTATAGTCAACTCCAGCTTCTCTACATTTACGTCTTAATTCTGTAACTTCATCTACTTTTAAACCCCTATAATCTACTAATACCATACCTTGAGCTTTATTAACCTTTTCAGTAATTTCAGCAACTACTTGCTTCTTTTCTTCTAGAACTTTTTCCTTCAACAGCTTCACCTCCTAAAGGCTATAACAAATAAGGGTCTCTCCGTAGACATGGAGAGACCCTTATTTCTAGATTAATTGACTAGTTTCCGTCTCACCTCGGTAGGAGAATTTTAAACCAAACAGGTTCCTACTGTCTACGGTGCCTATTTAATTAACATAAAAATTATATCAATAAACAAACTTTCTGTCAACAATTTATTCTTCTTTTTTTGCAACAAATTTATCTACTAATTGCTGTGGATTAACCTTTATGCCAGGTCCCATAGTGCTTGATAAAGTTATACTCTTCAAGTATTTACCTTTTGTAGATGCTGGCCTAGCCTTAATGATTTCCTCCATTATAACAGCAAAATTTTCTCTTAGCTTATCTGTTCCAAAGGAAACTTTTCCTATTGGTACGTGTATTATACTAGATTTATCAACTCTGTATTCTACCTTACCAGCTTTAATCTCTCTTACTGCTTTTCCTACATCAAAAGTAACAGTACCTGATTTTGGATTAGGCATAAGCCCTTTTGGTCCAAGGATTCTACCAATTTTACCTACTACTCCCATCATATCTGGTGTAGCAACCACAACGTCAAAATCAAGCCAGTTTTCCTTTTGTATTTTTTCTACTAATTCTTCGCCTCCTACATAATCTGCCCCAGCTTCTTCTGCTTCTTTAGCTTTTTCACCTTTTGCAAATACTAAAACTGTTCTAGTCCTTCCTGTTCCATGAGGTAGTACTATTGCACCTCTTACTTGTTGATCTGCATGCCTTGGATCTACACCAAGTCTTACTGCTAATTCCACTGTTTCATCAAAATTAGCTTTAGCAGTTTTTTGAACTAATTCTATTGCTTCTACTACATCATATAGATGAGTCCTATCTACTAGTTTAAAGCTTTCTTGATATTTTTTCCCTCTCTTTGCCATAATTATACCTCCTTGTGGTTTTATCGGAATATCCTCCCACTTATTGATTAGTCTTCAACAACAACACCCATACTTCGTGCTGTTCCAGCTACCATACTCATGGCAGCTTCTATACTGCCTGCATTTATATCTGGCATCTTTATTTCTGCAATCTCTTTAACCTTGTCTTTAGAAATAGTAGCAACCTTTTGTTTATTAGGTTCACCAGAGCCTGATTCAATCCCTACAGCTTTCTTTATCAATACAGAAACAGGTGGTGTTTTAGTAACAAATGTAAAAGATCTATCCTGATAAACTGTAAGAACTACTGGTATTATCATTCCAGCCTGATCTGCAGTTCTTGCATTAAACTCTTTCGTAAATTGCATGATATTTACTCCATGAGGCCCTAATGCAGTACCTACAGGTGGGGCTGGAGTAGCTTTGCCAGCTGGTATTTGTAATTTAACAACAGCTATGACTTTTTTAGCCATATTAATTCCACCTCCTCAATCCCTTATGTGGTTTAATGAGATTATACTCTCCCACTAATTTAAATCTATCTAAAAAGCTTATTAGCTTTTGTAAACAAAATTACAACTTCTCTATCTGATCAAAATCTAATTCTACAAGGGTTTCCCTTCCAAACATAGATATGAACACTTTAACCTTTTTCTTTTCTAAATTTATGCTTTCAACAGTTCCCATAAAGTTTTCAAAGGGGCCTGTGATAACTTTAATAACATCACCTTCTTTTAAGTCTATAGATGGTAATGTTACATCTTGTACCCCTAAAGCTTTTACTTCTTCGTCTGACAAAGGTACAGGCTTAGAGCCAGGCCCTACGAATCCTGTAACACCTCTAGTGTTTCTTACAAGATACCAAGATACATCGTTTATTATCATCTTTATAAGAACATACCCAGGGAAAAGCTTTCTTTCTTTAAGTTTTTTCTCGCCACTTTTTGTATCAATATACTCTTCAGTAGGTACTACTACTTCAAATATATCATCGATCATTCCCCTGTTTTCTACCATCTTTTCTATATTAGCTTTTACTTTATTTTCATAGCCAGAATAAGTATGGACTACATACCATTTAGCCATTTTAGCTCGTTCTGCTCTATTCTCAACCTTATCAGTCATACCTTCCTGGACCTAATAACGGCCCTTCCCTCCTCCTTATTACTTAATAATCAATGATAACACTCGATGTATCCCTAAATCTAACACCCAAACTACTAAGCCTACAATAACGCTAATTAAAACAACCACGCCTGTATAGTTTACTAGTTCCTTCTTAGTAGGCCATATAACTTTTTTCATTTCAGCTTTAACGCCTTTAAAATAAGTGCTTACTCTACCTTTTTTTGCACCGGTTTGAGCTGACATAAACTCACATCCTTACTTAGTTTTCTTTTTATCTAGTCTCCTTATGAACAGTATGGGTTTTACAGAACTTACAGTATTTCTTAAGCTCTATTCTTTCTGGATTGGTGTTTTTATTCTTAGTTGAAGTATAATTCCTTTGTTTACAATCAGTACAAGCTAATATGATTCTATCCCTCATCTGCTACACCTCCTACACCCTATTATTGATATATATATTAACTGCAGTTTCTGTCGGGTAAAAGAACCCATTATTAACTACATTACTTAATATAAACTATCACAAATTAAAAATTATGTCAATAAAAATTCTTACATGAGTTTGCTCATCTTTTTTATAATTTTATCCAATTGATAGTAAGAATATCCTACTAAAACCCTAAAAAAAGACCAGGCCAAAAGACCTAGTCTTTTATTAAAATTCAATTAGCCAATTATCTTAGTTACAACTCCTGCTCCTACAGTTCTTCCACCTTCACGTATAGCAAATCTTAATCCTTCTTCCATTGCTACTGGGGTGATTAGTTCTATAGTAAATTTTGCATTGTCTCCTGGCATTACCATTTCTACACCTTCTTGTAATTGTATATCTCCTGTTACGTCAGTAGTTCTAAAGTAAAATTGTGGTCTATAGCCGTTGAAGAATGGAGT
>JAAYFV010000029.1 GCA_012728075.1 Tissierellia bacterium | reverse complement strand
TATTTCACCTACCATAGAAATAATAAGCATAAGTATCATCTCCTTATACTTATTATACCCTCTAAGAACAAATGTTTCAATAAGTTTTGTGATATATTTTAATATTCATTTGATACGTTTTAGCATTATTTTTGTATGCTGCTTACTACCTCCTTTGATTTTGTTTAGTAGGATTTTGTTTCCAAACTAATTATACTAAACATTCAGGGGCTTTTCTATGTTTTTAGTGTTATTTATAGGTTTTTGCATCCTTTTAGACGTATTTTATCTCCATAAAATCAAATTTATATCATAGTCATAATTTTTTGCGGAAACTCAAGGTAAATATATGTTGATTAATGATTTTTGTTATGATACCATTTTTCATATATACTATACACTATTACATTGACAATCATGGATAAATTTCATAAATAGTTTAAATATAAGAGAGGAGAAAAGATATGAAAACTAATGTTTATATACTTTATGGAGGAAAATCAGTAGAACACGAGGTGTCATTAAAATCTGCATCGGCAATATTAAATGCTTTAGATAGAAATAAATTTAATGTTTATCCTGTATATATTACAAAAGAAGGTATATGGTGTAGTTTAGGATTATTAGAAGAAAAAATAGAAGATATAAGTCAGCTGCAAGTAAAGCCCACCACTACTGTAGCTAAATCCATAGGAGAATTCTTAGCAAATGATTTTAAAGAAGGTGAAAAAAACATCATATTCCCTGCTATTCATGGAATTAATGGAGAAGATGGCACTATACAAGGTCTCTTAGAATTAATTGATGTTCCTTATGTAGGAAATGAAGTACTATCCTCTGCAGTAGGGATGGACAAAGTAATAATGAGGGATATTTTTGCCAAACATAATATACCTCAAACAAAATATACCTCCTTTAGATTACATAGTTGGAAAGATAATGAAGAAAAATGCTACAAACAAGTGGAAGAAAAGATTGGCTATCCTTGCTATATTAAACCTGCCAATTCTGGTTCTAGTGTTGGAATATCCAAAGCTGAAAATAGGAAAGAACTTAAAAACTCCTTCCAAGAAGCTTTTCTATATGATTGTAAGATAATAGTAGAAAAAGAAGTGATAGGCAGAGAAATGCAGACCTCTGTTATAGGAAATGATTATCCCAAGGCTTCTATATCAGGAGAATTCATCATGGAAAGACCTTTCTTCGATTATAACGCTAAATACATAGATGGTTCTATAACTCCTGTAGTCCCTGCCCGATTAGAGCCTAATGTGGCAAATAAGGTAAGGGAAATGGCTGTTAAAGTATTCAAGATACTAAATTGCTATGGCCTAGCTAGAGTAGATATATTCGTCACTGATGATAATGAGATATTAGTTAACGAAGTAAATACCATGCCAGGATTTACCTCACTAAGTATGACACCAGTTCTATGGGAAGCCACCAATGGTACTACCTATGCTGAGTTAATCGAATGGCTAATAAATTTAGCCTTTGAAAGATATCAACAGAAAAAAGCTATACTATATACGAGGAGCGTTGAAGAATGATAAGGCGTAAATTAAAAGAAATAGAAAAAATGGCTAAAGGCTTTAGTTTAGCAGAAGAATATGAGGAAATCTATATTGAAGGAGTATCTACAGATTCTAGAAGTATAAAAAAAGGACAGCTATTCATTCCATTGATAGGAGAAAACTTCAATGGGCATAATTTTGTAAAAGAAGCTATAGAAAAAGGTGCTACTGCTACCTTATGGACAAAAAGTGAGCCAATACCCTCTTTAGATTTCCCTATAATATTGGTGGAGGACACCTTAAAAGCTCTCCAAGACTTAGCAAAAGAATATCGAAATCAATTGGATATCAAAGTAATAGGTATAACGGGTAGCAATGGGAAAACCTCAACAAAAGATATTTTGGCTAGCCTATTAAGTACTAAATATAAAACTCAAAAAACCCTTGGGAATCTAAATAATCATATAGGTACACCCCTTACTATTTTAAACCTATATGAGGATACTGAAATGGCCGTTATTGAAATGGGTACCGACAATTTTGGGCAGATATCTCTATTGACCTCTATAGCTAAACCAGATGTAGCCATGATAACTAACATTGGCGAAGCTCATCTAGAGGGATTGAAGACTAAAGAAAATATAGCAAAAGCAAAATTGGAAATTCTAGAAGGTTTAAATAAAGAAGGAATATTTGTATACTATGGAGATGATCCAATACTTAGTAAAATAATTAAAGAAATCAATATCAATCAAAGGATATTGACCTATGGTATAGAAAAAACTAATGATTATCGCTGCGAATTAAATATGGTAGATGAAAATGGTATATCCTTTAAGCTTAAATCTCCTTATGAACAGGATTACTTTTTACCAATGCTAGGAAGCCATAATATGCTTAATGCTACAGGAGCTATTGCAATAGCTAGGTATTTTAATATACCAATTAAGTCCATCCAAGATGGTCTATACCATGTGGAGAAAACTGGTATGAGAAATGAACTAGTATTTGCAGAAGGATTTACCATATTAAACGATTCTTATAAATCTAACCCCTCTAGCCTCCTAGCAGCACTGGATACTCTATATAGTATGAAACAATACGAACAAAAGATAGCCGTAATCGGTGACATGCTTGGGCTTGGAGATGAAGAAATTAAAATGCATGAAGAAATTGGGAAAAAAATAAATCCTAAAGAGGTAGAATATTTATTTACTATTGGACCCTTAGCAAAGCATATTGCCAAAACAGCTGGAATAAATTTTGATAAGGATAAAATAATATCCTGTAATAATAAAACTCAACTAGTGGAAAAATTAAAAAAGGTCATCAAGCCTAAATCCATTATATTGATTAAGGCTTCTAGACCTTTGGAGCTAGAAGAGGTAGTGGAAAGATTACAAAAAGAAGTAATCCTATCCAAAGATGAAGTAGTTTGAGATATTATCGGTGAAGAATTCTTCACCGATTTATTTTAGTCTATTTTTTATAATGACTATTTTAATATCTCCATAACTTATGTATTCAGGAAGAACATCTTTTATGGGTTTTAATCTATCTAATCCTATTTCATCTATAGCTGATAGTATCTTTTTTTCTTTATTAGAATCATCTATAAATCTAGACCAATCTACCCTTTCACCCCTCTTTTCACACTTTTCTAAATGCTTGATTATAGTATCTATAGTAAAATCTCTCTTTTTAGCAATCTCCTCTAAGGACAAACCTTCTAGATAGTACTCATAAGTTAGATCATATCTATCCTTGGATCCTTCTTTTATTTGTTTTTCTATCTCTATCTTTTTGATATTAGAGGTATCTATTTTATTTATATCCACATAATCTTTTATGATATTGATAAAATATTCTCCATAGTTTTCATATTTTTTTATACCTACACCTTTAATATTTAAAAACTGCTCTTTATCTTGAGGAAAGTAGGTAGCCATCTCCTTTAAAGTTGAGTCATGAAATATTATAAATGGGGCTACACCCTTTTGTTGAGCCAATCTATATCTATACTCCCTTAACTCCTCAAACAATTCCTCATCATAATTTTCATCTATATAATCTAAATCCAAAGTTCTTTTTTTGATAATTTGTTTTGCTTCTAGAAGATCCTTTTTATGAAATACCTTTACCTCTCCTTTTAATACTTGAATAGAAGCTGAAGTCAATTTTAAAACTGGATACTTGTCCGCTGTCATGTAAATGTAGTCCATAGCTACTAAGGTCATGATGATTTCCTTTAAAGCTGATTCTGAATATTCTTTCATAATCCCATAAGTAGATAGATTATCTAGACCTAATTCTAATATCCTCTTACTTTTAGATCCCCTTAATATCTGAGTTATCATTGTTACTCCATATTTTTCTCGAACCCTATATATACAGGAGAGAATCTTCTGAGCTTCTATTGTAATATCTACCATCTCCGATTGACTCAAACAATTGCCACAATTATTACATTTTTCATCTTCTATTTCTTCGCCAAAATAAATCAATATGCTATTCCGTAAGCAATCATTGGTATTACAATAATCTACTAAGTACTGAAGATTTTCATACAACATAAGCTCCCTTTCTGGGGAATAGGTGCTATTTTGAATTAAATACTTTTGTTTAACTATATCCCCTGGGGAATAGAGAAGTATACAATCGCTAGGCTCTCCATCCCTTCCTGCCCTCCCTGCCTCTTGATAATAGGCCTCCATATTTTTAGGCATATTATAATGAATAACAAACCTAATATCTGGCTTGTCTATACCTAGACCAAAGGCATTGGTAGCTACAATTATCCTTACCCGATTGTGTATAAAATCCTCCTGATTTCTGCTACGTACATCATCGGCCATCCCGCCATGATAAGCTACAGCCGATATATTCTTATCCTGCAGTCTTCTAGTCAAGGATTCTACGGTCTTCCTAGTAGCACAATATATTATTCCAGACTCCTCCTGAAAGTTGTTCTCTAGATAGTTCATTAAATAGTTAAATTTATCCCTCGCCTTCACTACTTGATAAAACAAATTAGGCCTATCAAATCCCACCACGGATATCAATGGATTTCTTAATCCTATTAATCTATTTATCTCATCTACTATTTCTTTGGTAGCAGTAGCAGTATAGGCTGATACCACAGGCCTTTTGTTTAAATTGTTGATAAACCTAGGTATCTCAAGATAGCTAGGCCTAAAATCATGGCCCCATTGGCTTATACAGTGAGCTTCATCTACAGCAACCATGGAAATATCTATATCCTTTACCAAATTTAAAAATTGATATGTATTCAATCTCTCTGGTGCCACATATACTATTTTGTACTTTCCATTTTTAATGTCTTCTATTCGATGATACTGTTCTTTCTGGTCTAAAGTACTATTTATATAAGTCCCCTCTATACCTATTTCTTCTAGTGAATCCACTTGATCTTTCATCAAAGATATTAGAGGAGAGATAACTAAGGTTATCCCATCAAATAAAATAGCAGGCAATTGATAACAAAGGGACTTGCCACCACCAGTAGGCATTACCCCTAAAACATCTCTTCCTTTTAAAGTTTCTTCTATTAATTTTTGTTGTCCTTTCTTAAATTCATCATACCCAAAATAGGTCTTCAATGCATGCTTAATATTCATATATTTCATTGCCTCCTATGAGCTTTAACTATAACATAAATTCGAAAAAATAAACTATTATAGATAATATACTTACTATAATCTTCTTTGGAATAGATACCTTTTGTTCCTCAACAATATGATTAGGTATATAATTATAATCTTTTCCAATTTTCAAACTTTGTCCTATATAATTTTGTATCTCCTCCTCCAAATGTTCAGCAAACTGTTCACTATCGATAACGACCATGGTTTCTGTACTTAAATGAACACTTCTAGAATCAAAATTAAAAGAACCTACTGCTGATATCCTATTATCAAATATGCATGATTTTGCATGGATAGAACCAGGACCTTGAAATTCATATACATTGGCATTACTATCCACTATATCCTTTCTATGATTCATATACCCTGATATAGCAAAAGGATTAGGGCTTACTGCTAAAGAATTAGTAAGTATATCAATATTTTCTGCAGTAATATCCTTATCTTCTAAATATTTAACCATACTATTTGTGGGTATAATATAAGGGCTTTGAATCAATATAGATTCTTGAGACTTCTCTGCTAAGCTTACTAATTCATACCAACACCAAGGCTCCTTATTTAAGCCTTCTATAGGATTGTGTATCAATGTAATTTTTTTAGTAGGCAAAGATAAATCCATCCAATCATAGGAATTATTAAATATTTCTGGATTGGTTTTTCTCATAGATTCAAGTTTATCCATTAGATATTGAGCTTTTCTATTTCCCTTTTTATGCTGTCTTTTAGTTAACTTTTTAGTTGGATACTTAGAAAATTCATGTTTCCACACTTGATTAAAATAATCTTCTAATTGAAAAATAACACTAGAATGATAATTAACCTCATCTGTATTTAATATGAGTACATCTCTATCATAAACTACATCTATATTTAAATCATTTTGAGGAACAAAATATTTATCTCCAATATTTCTTCCTCCTATGATTGCTAATTTGCTATCCGCTATTATAAATTTATCATGTAATCTATTATTCCAAGTCCAAGGTTTCAATAGAGTAAAAGGCTCATAAAACTTTAATTCTATATTAGGATGATCTGTAAAAGCATATATCACATCCTTAAGATTGCCTTCTAGATGATGAAACATACCATCTAATATAAAACGAACCTTAACTCCTCTATCTGCAGCCTCCAATATACTCCCTAAAAATATATCTGTAGATATCCCATCATGGATAGTATAATAGGATATATCTAAAGTCTCTTCAGCCCTTTCAATTAAATCCACTCGAACCAGTCCAGAATAATATCTATCTTCTACAAGGACTGCCCTATCTTGACCAATACCTTCCCCATAAAATCTATCTACTGGATGAGTTACTAAATACTTGCTATTCTTCGGCTTATGTAAAGCAAATATTAAGACTCCAAATATAAATGCATATAAGATATAGAAAATTAAAAAATAAATAATATAAGTACATATCTCCCTAAAATCCACTACTACAGCACCTCTTCTTGTTCTTATTAATCCTATAATTAACATCCTATTCAATATTATTTACCCTTTCATAAAACTTTTATAGGTTATTAAAAAATCATAAACTTTATAAACTAGCCATATGCCTTCTAATTTATATGATATATAAATTTATTTTTATATCTCCATTATAACATTAATCCTATTCCTCTTCACTTACACTCTGGGATAGAATTTTCTTAATATTTTGAAATTCATTAGACATGGAATCCACTCCCTTGCATCCTATGCAAATTTTAACAAAAGCATGTCCGATAACCCTATCATAAAAAATCTATCCAGATGATACTTCCATAATAAACTGCATAATATATTTTATATGGTAAATGACTTTAAAAATATGATACAATTATGATAATAAGTATCTTTATTATTATAATATAATAAGGATGGTGAGGTTTATGAATGCCAAAAGAATATTTTTAGGACTCATCTCCTTTATTCTTGCCATAAGCTTGGTTGGCTGTATTGAAAAATTTACATGCTCTAATATATGTTGTCAAATTAAATTTGGAGAGAATATTACCTTTTTTATAGCAACAGATCCCCATTATATGTCTAAAGAACTATTTGACGATGGGAAGACTTTTGAAACATTTCTAACTACTGGGGATGGAAAACTAATAGATTATTCTAATGAAATCTTTGATGCTTTTATAAGGGATATAAAAAGATTAAAACCAGATATACTTATAGTTCCTGGAGATTTAACCTGCAATGGTGAAAAGGAAAGTCATATAGAATTTGCAAAAAAGCTTAAAACTATACAAAAGATGGGTATATGTGTATTTGTAGTCCCTGGAAATCACGATATAGAAAATCCCTGGGCTAGAAAATACGTAGAAAACGAACTCATTAAAATAGATAGCATAACTAGTGAAGAATTTAAAGATATATACTATCCCTTTGGATATAAAGACGCTGTATCAATAGATAATAATTCCCTAAGCTATCTAGCTACCCCAGCAGAAGATGTTTGGCTACTGATGCTAGATTCAGCAAAATATAAACGTAATAAATTGAGGGATGGTCCTGAAATGGGTGGAGAGATCTCTTCAAAAACCCTAGAATGGGTAAAAGAATGTGCTAATTTAGCTAGAGAAAACAACGCCAAACTCATAGCAGTAATGCACCATAGCCTATTGAATCATAGCAATATAGTTAACGATGATTTTACAATTGAAAACAATGAAGAGGCTGTAAGGGTGTTTCAAAACTGCGGAATAGAAATAGTACTTACAGGCCATATACATCTACAGGATATTAAATCTCACAAAGAAAACGGAAAAACCATATACGATATTGCTACATCTTGTCTAACTGCATATCCCAATCAATATGGCATATTAAAATTTGAACCAGATAAAGGATATGATTATAAAACAAATAGAATAGATATAAAAGGATGGGTAGAGGAAAATAAAATTACCGACGAAAACCTAATCCATTTTGCTGAATACTCTAGAAACTTCTTCCAAAGACGAAGCTATGATAAATACTATGATTCCCTATTAGAAATATCTAAATACTCAGATGATGAGATGAAAGCCATATCTGAGACTATGTCTATACTCAATTTAAGATATTTTGCCGGATTTAGAAATGAAGCTTTACATGATATATTTACTACAGAGGGATTTAAAATATTATTGGAATCTGCCCCTAATTTTGTACGAGACTATGCTTTAAGTATGTTCAATGATGAAAAAACCGACAACAACAGGCTATTTATCCCTTTATCCTTAAATGATGCAAATAAAAAATAATATGGTAAAATTATACTAAATAGGATATCCTATATTTAATGGTTAAATTCTAATAACAAGGTATCTTTTATACCATATAGAGGAGGTTGAAACATGGATTTTCAAGTAGGCAAAAACTATTATGGTTTTAAATTATTAGATCAATATGAAATACGGGAAATTCAATCTATCGCAAGGGTTTTCATCCATGAAAAATCTGGTGCAAGGCTATTATATTTAGAAAATGATGATGATAACAAGGTGTTTTCCATAGGTTTTAGAACTCCCCCTTGGGATAGCACTGGAGTACCCCATATAATAGAACACTGTGTTCTTTCTGGTTCTAGAAAATATAAAACCAAAGAGCCCTTTATGGATATGGTAAAAGGTTCCCTTCAAACCTTTATAAATGCTATGACCTTTAGCGACAAGACCTTGTATCCAGTAGCTAGTAGAAACGATAAAGATTTTTTTAATCTAATGGATGTATACTTAGATGCAGTATTTTATCCAAGAATATATGAAGATCCTAAGATATTCATGCAAGAGGGATGGCATTATGAACTGTTTGATAAGGAAGACCCTATAATATATAAAGGGGTAGTATATAATGAAATGCAGGGAGCCTATTCATCTCCTGAGATAATTTTGGGAGATGAGATCAACAAAGCCCTTTATCCAGATACTTGCTATAGACATTCTTCAGGAGGAGATCCAGATATAATACCAGAACTTACCTATGAGGAGTTCTTGAACTTTCATAGGAGATTTTATCATCCCTCAAATAGCTATATATATCTATATGGAAATGGAGATATTGAAAAGCATCTAGAACATATAGATAGGGATTACCTGTCCAATTTCGATAAAAAGGATATAGATTCCCATATAGATATTCAAAAACCCTTCAAAAAGAGAAAGGAAGTTATAGCTTATTATCCTATTTTAAAGGATGAAGATGATAAAAATCGCTCCTACTTAAGTCTAAGCTTCGTTCTTGGAGAAAATACACAACCAGAAATATACTTAATGGCAAATATATTGAGTTTAATGTTGATAGAATCGGAGGCAGCACCGATAAAGAAAGCCCTACTCCAAGCTGGAATTGGAGAAGATGTATTTTCTATAAATGTGGGAGGATTACAACCTGGCTTCGGTATAGTTGCAAAACATACTTCTAATGATAAAAAGGAGCAATTTGAAAAGATTATATTCGATACCCTTAATGAATTGGTTGTAAAAGGCATAGATAAGAAGCTAATTGAAGCTTCCATAAATATTATGGAGTACAGCCTACGAGAAGCTGGCAATTTTGCAACTAAGGGTTTAGTATATAATAAGCAGTCTTTAGACAGTTGGCTATACGATGATAATCCTACAACCCATCTTCAATATGAAGATACCATAAATAAGTTCAAAGAAAATATAGATACAGGATACTTTGAAAAGTTTATCCAAGAACGCTTAATAGAAAATACCCATAGCGCACTAGTAATTATAGAGCCTAAAAAGGGATTAGGTGAGGAAAAAGATAAAGCTTTGAAAAAAAAGTTAGCTGATTATAAAGATTCCCTTAACGAAGAGGAAATGGAAGAGTTGATTAAACAAAATGAAGAATTAAAGGAAATGCAGCTATCAGACGATTCACCAGAAGCTAAAGCTACCATACCTAAACTTTCAATATCCGATGTAGAACCAAAAGCAGAAATCATTCCCCAGGAGATTATAAAGCTTGAAGATGTAACATTATTATTCCATAATATTTTTACTAGTAAAATCGCTTATGTGGATTTTTATTTTGACACCTCTATGGTAGATGAACAATTGATTCCATATATAAACTTGTTATCTGGAATTATAGGAAAAGTAGATACCCAAATTAGGGATTACTCAGAACTTTCAAATGAAATCTATATAAATACTGGTGGTATAAATTTTGATACTAATGTGTATATAGAAAAGGATAATGATGAGATATATTATCCTAAGTTCAGGGTAAAAGGTAAGGCAATAGGAGATAATATCCATAAGATGATGGAATTGATAAACGAAATACTCACCCAATCTAAAATAGAGGATGAAAGTCGAATTAAAGAGTTGATCCAGCAGTTTAAGTCTAGGATAGAGATGAATATATTTAATATGGGACATTACATATCCTCTTTAAGGGTAGGATCCTACTTTTCTCCCACTAGAAAATATACAGAAAAACTTAAAGGCCTAGACTACTACTGGTTTATATGTGATGTATTGGAAAATTTTGATAACAATAATCAACAAATTATGGATAATCTAAACAAAGTATATTCTGATATATTCAATATAAATAATTTAATCATAAGTTTTACAGGAGACGAAGAAGATTTGGTTTTGGTAAAAGATAGTCTACCAGTAGTCGTCAGTAATTTAAATAAAGAAATAAAAGAAACTCAGAAGTATAATTTCCTTGAAAAAAATCTAATGAAGGTATATTATCTTCCTCTAATGTTCAATATGTATCCAAGGGGTACAATTTCAGAAAACTTGGCTATGAGTATAATGGCAGTATGAAAGTATTGACTACTATACTAAATGGAGATTACCTTCATAACAGGATTAGAGCCCAAGGCGGTGCCTATGGTGCAGGTATATCCATAGATAGAACTGGCCATATAACCACCTATTCTTATAGAGATCCAAATCTCAAGGAAAGTATAGATGTATATGATGCCATGGGTGAGTATATTAAAAATTTAAATATAGATAAGTCAGAATTGACCAATTATATAATAGGGACTATAAGCCGTCTAGACCCAGCTATGACTCCTTATGACAAAGGACAATTAGCTACCAGTAGATATATATCCCATATTACTCAAGAGGAAATACAAAAAACAAGAGAAGAGGTCTTGAACACAAAGTTAAAAGATATAAAAGCTTATGGAGATCTTCTCGATGCTACTATGAAAGAAGCTTACCTATGTGTATTGGGTAATGAAAACAAGATTATGGAAAATAAGAATATATTTAATAAACTAATAAAACTAAAAAAATAAAAAATTAGCTTTATGTAGAGACAAAAATCACACAGCTTTAAAGCCGTGTGATTTTTTATTTAAAGTCTTCCTTATCATATTTAGGTACAGTCTTATCAAACTCCTCTTGTATACCCCTTCTCAAATCTTCATCTATCAATATATCATAACCAGTTAAAGCCATGGCCTTGGTAGCTTTCAAAGCCATCTCATAGGCTCTAGGACTGTTAGCAGCTTTTGTAAAATCCATGGAGTGGGAGTTTGTCCCCTTATCTGCTATTTTTATATAAGAATGTATAGCAGGAACCTTAAGACTTACATTGCCAATATCAGAAGACCCAT
>JAAYFV010000028.1 GCA_012728075.1 Tissierellia bacterium | reverse complement strand
CATCAATTTTTTCTCCCTTTTCATAAAACCTTTTACATACCTCTGTTGTAACTGTGAAACCTGGAGGTACTGGCAATCCAATATTGGTCATCTCTGCTAGATTAGCTCCTTTACCTCCTAATAGATTTTTCATACTCTTGTTACCTTCATGAAATTGATAAACATACCTGGTCATAAAATGTCCCTCCTAAGATATAATTAACCCTTGTCTATTGGTTGTTAAATAAAAATCATCAGTTGACAATAGTGGGATTGGTGCTGAATTCCTTGTTTGTGTTACTATTTGAAAAGATTATTGAATTTGACAGGTTTATATTATTGTAGGATGTCTATAAGATATATTATTATATTTTATAAGTTTAATATCTTTTAAAATAGATTAATATATGTACATTATATCATAAATTTAACAAAGTTGAACTTCGTTGAGTAAACCTTATAAATATTCTTTTATTTTACCATGTTATAGATGATAACTTCATAAATAGATAAAGTTAATATAAATAAGTGTAAAAGATAAAACCTGGGTATATAATATTAGGAAAGGAGTGTGTATATGGCTAAATTATTTTCAACCATCAATATTAAAGATCTGAAGCTAAAAAACCGTATTGTAATGGCCCCCATGTGTATGGTTACTTCCGATGATAAAGGCTATGTTAAGGATTGGCATGTAATCCACTATGGTTCTCGGGCTATAGGAGGCACTGGGCTTATCATCTTAGAGGCTACGGCTGTAGAGAGCAGGGGTAGAATTAAAAATGGTGATTTGGGAATTTGGGATGACTCCCATGTAGATGGACTAGCTAAAATAGTGGAAACCTCTAAGTCTCTAGGTGCTAAAGTAGGAATCCAACTGGCCCATGCTGGAAGAAAATGTGAGGTTAAATCAGAAAGTATAATTTCACCATCCTCCATAGCCTTTGATAGCAGCTATCCTGCTCCTTTGGAAATGACCAAAGATGATATAAAAGTTGTAATAGATGCTTTTAAAGAAGGAGCTCGTAGAGCTAATGAAGCTGGATTTGATGTTATCGAAATCCATGGTGCTCACGGTTATTTAATCAACCAATTCTTATCTCCCCTAACCAATAAAAGAAAAGATGAATATGGTGGCAATTTAGAAAATAGAACTAGATTCTTAAAGGAAATAATAAGAAATATAAAAACAGTATGGCCTGAAAACAAGCCTATAATCCTAAGAGTTTCCGCTGAAGAATATGTAGAGGAAGGTAATCATCCAGAGGATTTAGTAGATATTATAAATCTAGTGAAAGGTGAAGGTATAGATATAATTAATATAAGTTCTGGGGGTGTAGTTCCCGCTAATATAGATGTATATCCTGGATATCAAATTCCCTTTGCAGAAGTAATTAAAGATGGAACTAGCTTACCTGTAATTGCTGGGGGGTTAATTACTGAACCAGATATGGCTGAAGAAATCCTTAAGAATAATAGGGCAAATTTTATATACTTAGGAAGGGAACTGTTAAGAAATCCTTACTGGCCTTTAGAAGCTGCTAATAAATTAAATGAAGATATAGATTGGCCTTATCCCTATAGAAGAGCCAAAATTTAATATTAATTAAACCCCAGTCGTCTGGGGGTCTATCTTTATTCTAAAACCTATATTTCCTTACCACAAGATTTACAGAACTTAGCATCTTCATCATTAAGAGTGCCACATTCCTTACATCTTATCTTTATGACCTCTTTAGTTGGATTTATTTCTTTCTTATTAGCTATGTCCTTAACCATGTCGATATTTTCTAAAGTATCATTTATCATTCCACCTTTAGCAGAACTGTAGGGTTTTAGATCTTCTCTAGCTTTTTCCGGATCCAATATCAATCCTGAACCCGCTGCCCCTTTAGAGCCAATGCTCATCAATACATTACCAATAGTTATACAAATCATTCCAATTACTGGTCTTATCATAAAACTTGAAGGCTCTCCAAAAAAATCAGGCTCCATATCTATAAAAAAAGCAGACATAAATAATATAACTCCAATGACCGTTAGAACTAATCCTATATAATAAATAGTTTTTCTTTCCTTAGAAATCTTATTTGACATTTTCAGCCCCCTATGATGAATTATTTGCTGCTCTATTATATTATCATTATATAACATCTCCATTGGATATTGAACCTTTATAGAAAATAATCAATTCCCATTTTCTATAAAATTATCCTTATTATTTCCAAGGCCTGTTCTTAATAAAATAATGATTAGAGCAATTTTT
>JAAYFV010000214.1 GCA_012728075.1 Tissierellia bacterium | reverse complement strand
CCTTGGAAAAGGAAGGTATAGATTTTGGTATAAGTATCCACGTGGATGCTGGGAAAAATGGCCAATCATCTAAGTTAATACCAGAAATAGTAGGATGGATAAAAGCTTGTGGATTTGGTTGTGAAACCAAACCTAATTCCTATGCAGCTTCATCTATAGCAGATAAATATACGAAATAAAAAGGAGTTTAAATACTAAAAAACCAGGGTTTTGACCCCGGTTTTAGGCAAAGGCTATAGCATATTTTCTATTTAAACGAGAGTACTTTATCTGTACTATTATATGATTATGGTTTAGATCCTTTTCCCCTAATTTATTTTCAACTATTTCTTCCAGTGCTACAGGCTTATAGTTATTGTGATCTACAGCTACATTGAAGTATTTATTTTGTTCATATTTAGAAGGTATTAGTTTCCTATGATGATGGCCATGGATATTTATAGTTTTTTCTGGTACTCTCTTTATTGGCTTATGGGTTAATAAAAATCTATGTTCATTTAAGAAAAATTCCATCTTATTATATATGGATATTCCTCGTTCTTTTAGTAATTTTTTGTATCTAAATTTGAAATCGTGGTTACCCTTAATTAAAATTTTTTCTCCATTTAAATTGCTAAGTAGATATTTTAAAAACAATCGATTACCAGCGAAAAAATCCCCTAAGATGATAACCACATCCTCTTCTTTTATTCTACTATTCCAATTAGCAATTAACGTATTATTCATATCCTTTATATCCTTAAAAGGTCTTTTCCAAAACCAAACGGCAAACCAATGGCCGAAATGGGTATCGGATATTAAGTAAATATCTTTCAATTTTTTAAAACCTCCCTGAAGTATAATATTATTTATTATAAACTAATAGATAATCATTTTCAAGAATTTTATTTTTCATAGTCATATATTTTTTGAAAATAAAAGAGGATTTTTAATATTAATGTAGAAAAATGTATAATAGGGACTGTTTTTTAAGGAGGGATGTGTTTGTCAAGCCTCGGTATTATCCTCTTACTTATAATATTCATATTTGTGATAGATTATCCTAATATATTTATTCCAATAATTTTAATAATTGGTGGAGTGTTGTTTATAAAGATAAAGCATACCCAAGATCAGCTGATTAAAAAAGAAAAAGAAGCCATTGAAGCTAAGGATAGGGCATGGGAGAAGTACAAAGAAATAAAGTCTCAAGTAGACTTTCCTATAGAAACCTATATTGTATATTATAAGGAAGGTGATGTTAATATACTAAAGGGAAATCTACAAATGTGGGTACAGGATGGTACGCTATGCTTTTTTCCTTTTGTTACCTCAATAGATGAAATTATAGATATGGAGGAAAAGGTGTCTTTAGTTCAAATATTAATTGATGATATAGAACATTATTTTTTAAAATCTGATAATTCTACTGTTTTGAATTATCGTAAGAAAGGGAAAAGTTATTCGATGTTCTTTGCAAAAAATGATTTTTTTAAATTTAAAAAATTACTACCTGAAAAAATCTATTGTAATAGGGACAAGGAAATAACCGTATAGGGTTTAATGGTGTTATATACCATATATTCTTATAAAGGGGGGAAGTGAAGTTGATATTAACTGTGGCCTTGAATCCTTCTATAGATAGAAGGTATTTTATAAATGATTTTGAAGTAGGCAAAAGCTATATGGCTTATGATGTGGAATATACTCCTGGTGGAGATAGCCTTAATACAGCTAAAATCATAAAAACTTTTAATGAACCAATAAAGGTAACAGGATTTTGTGGAGGGCGTAGTGGCGAATATGTTATGGAATCTTTGGACTTTTTAGGAATCGACCATAAGTTTACCCCTATTAATGATGAAACTAGAAGTCGTATGGCTATATTGTCAGATTTTGGTATTCAGACGGAAATATTAGAAAAAAGCCCATCTGTATCTGGAGAAGAGGTTATTGAATTTTATCAATTATATAGGGATTTGATAAAAGAAGCAGATATAATATGTGCTTCTGGAGGATTACCTAGAGGGTTGCCAGAGGATACATATAGAGATTTAATAGTAATGGCAAAAGAAGAAGGGAAAAAATTTTTATTAGATACCAGTGGGAAAGCCTTAGAACTTGGTATAAAAGCAGAACCGTTTTTGATTAAACCCAATAGGGATGAGCTAGAAGAGCTGGCAGGTTTTATAATGACTTCTGAGGTGGAAATGGTAAGGGCCGCCAAATATATAATTGAAAATGGAGTTGAGATAGTAGTTATTTCTTTAGGGAAAGCTGGTGCATTGGTACTTCGTGGAGATCATTATTATAGAGTTAATATTCCCAATATAAAAGCTGTAAATCCCTCAGGGGCTGGGAGTGCCATGATGGCAGGACTTGCCGTTTCTCTATATAGGGATTATGATTTTGAATATATATTGAGGATAGCAGCTGCCTGTGGTACTGCCAATTCTATGGAAGCAGAAGCGGGAAAAATCGATATGGCAATTATGAAGAGCATAATGAATGAGGTAGAAATTGAAAAAAGACTAATATGGTAGAATCCAAATATTGATATTAAAATTTGGATTCTATTGCTATGATATGGGATTTTTTTATATTCTTAAACACATAGCCATCTTCTTCTAATAATAAGAACTTGTCAAGAAACTCACTTAAGGTAACAAGTTCATCTTTTTTACAAATAGAAAACCTGTCTTTAAAAAAAGCCAATGCTTCATCATAATTGTAGAAATATTGGGAGAGCTCATATTTAATTTCCTTGTAATCATAATTATATCCTAATTGTTCCAACATATTTAACGTTTCAGATAGAGTACCTTTATGGGTTCTTCTATTGTGGTTAGGTCTCTTAAGCTTTTCATACAGTATATCCCTTTTAAAATTATCCTCCTGGTTTTCAAAGGAAGATATTATGAATGCATATCCATAGGTTAAATCCATCATCTTTTTAATGCCTTCTCTGGTTTTGGTGCTGCCACCACTAAAGGCAGAGATGGTTATATAATGATTTTTTGTTTTTACCCTATGAAAAGGTGAAAGAATACAATCTATATTATCTAATCCTAGCCTTTCAGTCCTATGTACCAGAGATTGGATCATATAAAGGGAAGAATCAACAGCTGTTACATAAGCTCCCTCTTTCATCAAAGGTATAGCAAAAGCTCCAGTACCTGCTCCTATATCCAAAACCCTTTTATTTGTCAAACTTCCCGTATACTTTTTTATTTCATTTAAGAAGGCTTTAGGATAGGTATTCTTTGGATGTTCTAAAGCGCCATTATACCAATTTACTCTTTCTTTATTCCAGTTGAAGCTGTTAGCTTTTTTAAAGGGTATGTGGTGGTTTGCTAATATATTTATTATATCATGGTAGATAAAATCCCTATTGCCTTTAGTAACTTCAAGAACAAAAACATCATCCCTAGCCCTAATACTATTTAAAAACTGGCAATCATGATCTTTCAAAACCCCTAATACAAATTTGTTGCTATCCAGTATTTCAAATACCTTTGAAGTGAAAGGTTCTATATTCTCCTCCATAAATCCCAATTCATCCATAACTATTAAATCCCTGTTTTTTAAACTTTTATCTAAAGTAGATGTAATAGAATATCTAAAATTTTCTTCAAATATATATTTATTTAAGGTTTTATTATTTATTTTAGCGATAGGATATTTTTCTATATAATTATATAGAGATCTTATGGTGAAAATTTTAGTATGCCCTTCAAATTCCCTTTCTGTAATATATCCTCCTATGGAAAGATCAATTTTTTCAATTATATTCATCAAAAGAGTAGATTTTCCCACACCAATTTTCCCTGTTAAAAAAAGATTAATCATATTTTCTCACCCTTTTAGGACAGCAGGGATAGTTTCCCCTGTCTCAAAATTTAAATATTATAGTATATATCTTTTATATCATATTATACAAATATATCTTTCTTAAACATATATTTATTTTCATTACTTATACCCTCTAAACCATTTAGCCTACCTTTTTTTTAGAAAAACTAGGAGTAAAATCTACAAAATAAATGATCCCATCAAATAGTATTATGGTAGATGCATTACTTTGTAT
>JAAYFV010000213.1 GCA_012728075.1 Tissierellia bacterium | reverse complement strand
ATTTGATAATACAAGAACAGGTCTCCTTTTACTGGATGTCAAATCTGTAAAAGGTATTGGAATTAGTAATATATCTCTTTGCTTATACATTATTCCATACCTCATCATCTATGTCATTATCCCAAAAGTCCATACTACTTTTACTCGCCTCTTCTAACTCTTTAAACATATCTCTCTCATTTTTTATTTTTAAATATCCTATAAAATCTATTATTTCATGTATTTGATTTTCTGGAATTTCGTCTATTAGTTTTAATAAAATTTGTTTAGCAGTGTCCATTTTATCACTACCTTTCAAATAATGTAGTATATATTTATTATACCATATTATCTACTTCATATAATAAAAATTATATGCCATAAAACTTTTTCAGATTATGATTAGTGAACTATTTTTCCATCAGTAAAATTGAATTAATATTTTCATATGCTATTTTTCTTTTCTCCTCTTCAGTAAAATCCATTTTATCCAATATAGAACAATATAATTCATATTCCCTTTCTGGATAATCTGTACCAAATATAAGTCGTTCTGCACCAAACATACGAAGAATTCTATTGGTTTGTTCTATGCCATATAATTCTACAAATTCAGGTAATACAAATGAAATATCTACCCAAGTGCAGCCAGACCAAGCATCTAAATATTTCATTCCTCCCATATGGGCCGTAATAAACTGTATATCAGGAAATACCATTATCATTTTGTTAATCTTATCTGGTGCACAATTATCATGAAATCCCATCATACATGGATTCGAATGATACATAACAGGAACTTTTAATTCAGCAGCCTTTCTTAATACTGGTACCAATCTTAAATCATCAGCATCCATAGCTAAATTACTCGGATGTAGCTTTAGACCATGTAAGCCAAGTTCTTTAATAGCATATTCTAATTCATAAGGTGCTTCATCCATTATATAACTTCCGTTGGCATTTATATCTGCAAAGGCTATGAATTTATTAGGATATTTTTTTATAATTTCAGCGTGGAACTCATTTGTTTTACGTGCTGGATAATACATATACATATCATTTGTAGGCTGTAGAATAGCTTTATCTATATTGTATTCATCCATTAAGTTAATATACGTTTCTATATCTGCCTTTGCCCATGTACATTCTTCTCCTTGATATTTTATAAATTCTAACTGTTTTTCTTCAGGTAAAATATGTATATGTGCATCTATCTTTTTAATCTTTTTCCAATCCATATTATGACCTCCTAAATTAATATATGTATATTAACCTATCCATTAATTCTTTATCAACTACCTTTGTGAATTCATAACTTCCTTAAAATAACTTTTGCTTAATTTACTTCTTAATCTTACTTCTATGGGTAATTCACCAAATTTATTAATAATACTAATTCCTTTCTAATTTAAATTGCTTTTTCCATAACTATAATTTCCCAGTTCCTTTCAGGATGAATTGTGCTAAACATTTGTTTTACTACTTTAAATTCCATTCTTGTCCAAAACTCAAATCCATTTTTGTTTTGTTTTAGCACACCCAATCTTAATCTTCGATACCCTTTTTCCCTCATATTTGCTGTGAACTCCTCCATAAATGCCTTTCCATATCCTTGTCTATGAAAATCTCCATTAATCATAAATAATCCTATGTATATTGTATATTCATCTGGATAATTTATTATATAATCTATAATTCCAATATCTTGACCATTTATAGATATTATTTTGTAGTATTTATTCTGGAAATTTGAGCCTGGCGGTATAACATTTTTATCTTCAATAATAGACTCTATTGAAGGCTTTCCAT
>JAAYFV010000212.1 GCA_012728075.1 Tissierellia bacterium | reverse complement strand
TTCCATTTTATATTTTTCAAGGTTTTTTAAATTTAAATCACTCATTTCACTCCCCCCACATTACTTTCAAAATATTTTATATCATTTTCTTTTATTTTTCCTCTACCCCATCCAAGTTTTGTTTTAGCACCTATTCCTACATTTTCTAATGCTTCTTTTAATATTTTTTCTATAAATTCTTTATCAGATTCCATTTCGCTTTTAAGAACATTTTCCTCCAGTAATATTCCATTATGTGGAATATAGATAAGCTGAAATATTCCTATAGCTCCTTTAGGCACTACTTCATAAAATATAGGATTAATACCTACTCTTTTTTCTCTATCATGTGGATTTATAACTTCATAATTTATTTTATTAAAATATGTAGGATAAAATATAGCTCTACCTTTATTAACAGAAAATATATTTTTTACTTTTTGTTCATTTTGTTTTTTAATTATTTCATCTATCAATTGCTTATTAATACTTGTCCCATCTTTTTTTATATTAATATTTATGCCTAAATCAAATACACAATATTGAAATAATGTTTCAGTTAATTTCGTAGAATTTTTTCTTTCCGCTTCACCAATTGCTTTTTTTATTTCCCTTTCTAACTCTCTAAATGTTTCTGAACCTGTTCCAAATATTCGTACAAAACTTAAATAACAGCTTATTATACTTGGTATATCTTTAGATTCAACATTTTCTCTTAATTTATTCAAAGCTACAGATGAAAGGAATCCTTTCCAACTACTACCTTTAACCATGGGTATTTTAGAAATCATCTCTTTAATTATTGGATTTTGAATTATATATAGATTATCATCATCCTTTGAAAAATAAGGTGATTCAAGCTCAAATTCACACCATATTCCAAATGAACCAGGAAGTAGATTTTTCACATATTCATCAATATCTTCGGGAGTATTAAATATACCTGATATTTTTTGAATTTGTTTAATATCTTCACTTTCTATATATTTATTATATTTATAATCATTTATAAAATCAGATGGTTTTTTCCCTTTTCTTTTATAAATTTTTGATTTAAAATAATAATCTTCTTTCTTAACTTTATTTTCTAAAATTATTTCATGAAACAATTAATTCACCTCCCTTTTAAACCTTTAATAAGTTATTCATATATTCCGTATAACTAATATTACAATGAATATTATTATCATTTTTATTTTTATTTTTATACTTAGGTTTAAATAAATAGTCATTCAATTTATCATTTACCCTATTTTGGAGCTTGTTTACAAATTCTCTTTTATTTTCCCCAACCCCATAACCCCAAATTCTACATTCCACAGTATTACTGTTAATCTTATAACCGTGGGATACAAAAATTTTTGAACCTTTCTGTATCATTTTTTTGTTTTTCTTAGTTACTACACCAAATAACTCATGCCTTTTATCTTCATTCTCTTCAACCCTTCTGATAATATCTCTTATATGAAATCCTATTGGGATAAATTTATGATCATTCCATAGATCTTTTAGTCCTTCATGATCACTATTTTTATCCTGATATTCATCTATCCAAAAAACATTTTTACTTATTATCTTCGATATATCTTCATTAAATTCTAATCTATGTTTTACAAAGAAAAAATCAGTTAAGTCAGGAAAATTACAACTCGAAAAAGCAAGATCATTTAATTTGTTTTCTTCAAGAACATCTTCGTTTATTATTTCTACTACTCCATTTCCCTGTGCAGTCCTTGCACCTAAAGCTGCCCATTTTAATATTAACTTTATAACAAATGCTAGAATTTTCCATTCTTCATCGGTAATTTCTTTCACTGGATAAAACTCAAGAGTTAAAGGATTGTTTTCATTAAACATTTTCCCTTGTACCTTTCGTTTTGCCTTACCAAATTTTCTACCTCTTACATATACTTTACCTGATATATCCTTACAATCATCATATTTAACAACCAATTTTAATTTGCTTGACCATCCATTGCAACCAAATAATTTACAAACTGGGCATATGTTTTGCTCATCTAATGCTGTATCTATTGTTTTCCCCTCTCGTATAGATCTAATAAATTGTTCACCATTTAATTTACATTTTTTGTCTTCTGACTGTAGTGTAGGGGTACAAACTTGTTTACCTAAACTTCTACTTACTCTTTCATACCACCATCTTATAGTTCCAATAATGTTACTTTCTTTTATCTCACTACACTTTCCATAAGCATCTCCCGTCCAAATAGGAGTTAAGGTTTTTAATTGAATAGTCATACTCTCTTTGTTCACATTTACACCTCCTTCATAAAATAATAATCAATGTTTTTTAAACATTATATTTCTTATAATACATCCCTTCTACAAATAAATACTTTTTCCTCTATTTGTTTTCAAAAAATTTCGATATTTTCCGTTGAATATGATTTTATAATAATCTTTTTATACAAAAAATAATAACTAGCCATAATATAATAGCTAGTTACAAAACTATTTTTTCTTTTAACTTTCTATATACTTTTTCATTGCCCTAAGTCTAAAATCAGGAAATTAAACAACGGTAAGAATATTCTTACCGTTGTTTAAATATTAGTTTTTTATCAACAATATAATTATTTACTACATAATATAATTAGCAGCATTAATAACCTTTGTATCCTTATCTGATAGTCCAAAACCACCTAATAAATCTTTGAATTTATCTACTGGTC
>JAAYFV010000211.1 GCA_012728075.1 Tissierellia bacterium | reverse complement strand
TAGGTGTAAGAGTAGCAATACTCTAAGCTTAAAGGTACTAATAAGTCGAGGGCTTGACCAGAAATATAATTTACTGTTTATGACCTAACCCCATTTACACGCTTTTGTAAATGGATGGTAGGTCAAAGGCAACGAGAACCAAATCTATACAAGCGTAGCGAGCAAATAGATTTGTGTTTCGAGACTGTCTGCTGTTGATGAAAAAATTTAAAAAACAAATTAATAGTTGACAATCCTAGAATAAGTATGTAAAATATAGTTTGTGCAAAAGCCTAAAGAATTGAAACAATGAATTGATAACTAAATAAAATCTGGTGGTAATAGCGAGAGGGATACACCTGTTTCCATACCGAACACTGAAGTTAAGCCTCTCAGCGCCGATGGTACTTGGGTGGTAACGCCCTGGGAGAGTAGGACGCTGCCAGATTACATAATAAAAACTCTATTTCGTAGGTCGAAGTAGGGTTTTTTTATTTGCAGTAATATGGAAAACATAATATAATCTACTTAATCCCATAAACCATTTGGGATATTTCTTTAAATAACACAGAAGAGGGATAGCATGTATAAAGCTGTTAGGAGAGATCAATATGATTAGATAAAAAGGTAAACTTTATAGACCTCCTAGTGAGGCTTATAGTTTAATAATTCAAGCAACTATAGGATGTTCTCATAACAAATGTACATTTTGTTCCATGTACAAGGAAGATCAATTTAAAATAAGAAATATAGAGGATATAATAGCTGATTTAAAATTAGGGAGGCAATATTATAAAAATGTAAAGAGGATTTTTTTAGCTGATGGAGATGCATTGATAATTAAAACAGAGAAACTAGCAGATATTCTTAAAGAAATTCAAAGGATATTTCCTGAATGTGAAAGGGTAGGAATATATGGTTCACCTAAGTCCATTTTATTAAAGTCAAAGGAAGAGTTAAGTTTATTAAAAGAATTAGGGCTAGGAATTATATATTTAGGATTAGAGTCTGGAAGTGATAGGATATTAAAAAATATTAAAAAGGGAGTTACTTCTTACGAAATGATAGAGGCAGGTAGGAGTGTAGTTGATGTGGGCATTCCTCTTTCCATTACATTAATATCAGGTATAGGAGGGAAAAAATATTCAAAGGAACATGCTATTGAATCTGCTAAAGTATTAAATGAGATAAATCCTGATTATATTGCCCTATTAACCTTATTATTAGAAAAAGGAACTGAATTATATAAAGATGTACAGGATGGAAAATTTAAACTTTTAACTCCCAAAGAAGTGCTTTTGGAAACAAGATTATTGGTAGAAAATATTGAAGTAGATAATTGTATATTTAGAAGTAATCATGCTTCTAATTATGTTCCTTTAAGGGGGACTTTACAAAAGGATAGACAATTAATACTTAATCAAATAGAAGAAGGATTAAAGATAAGTGATCTTCTTGAAGAAAAGGAATTATATAGGAGACTATAAATTTTGTTGCATATTAATTAAATTAGTGATAAAATGATTAGAGCAAATTAAAAGTAAATCTTTAAATCAGTCCTGAGAGGCTGGCAAGATTGTAATACATTGTATATATATTTATGTCTTTGGACATAAAACTTCTTGCTGCCTGCAAGAAGTTTTTTATGCATATTATTTACAATCCTGCCTTTAAATCAGTCCTGAGAGGCTGAAAAGGAGAAGATTCTCCTTTAAATATTAAAAGGAGGTTTTTTTATGACAGAAAATGTTATTAAAACTAATGAAAAACATAGTACTAAGGAAGTACTATGGGATAATTCTAAAAGGATTATACTAGCTTTTCAACATTTAATCGCAATGTTTGGTGCCACAGTACTAGTGCCAATACTAACAGGCTTTGATCCATCGGTAGCTTTGTTTTCAGCGGGGCTTGGAACATTGATATTTCATCTATGTACCAAAGGTAAGGTTCCAGTATTTTTAGGTTCATCTTTTGCATTTATACCAGTTATATTGACAGTAAAAG
Organism: Tissierellia bacterium; assembly: GCA_012728075.1. GTDB lineage: Bacteria > Bacillota > Clostridia > Tissierellales > Tepidimicrobiaceae > Keratinibaculum. The sequence goes on along the minus strand of JAAYFV010000211.1, from coordinate 16,976 downwards.
AAACTTATAATGGAGATTTAGCCTATGCTCAAGGTGGAATAATGGTAGCAGGTTTAATATATGTAATACTGTCCCTTTTAATCAAGAGGATAGGCGTAGAAAAGATTAAAAAATATCTTCCTCCTCAGGTAATAGGGCCTATGATAATAGTTATTGGAATGAATTTAATCCCTGTAGCTTTTCAAAATGCAAGTGAAAACTTTTTAATTGCTGTTATTACCCTAGGGGTAGCACTATTAGTTAATTTCAAAGGAAAGGGTATATTTAAACAATTATCCATACTAATAGGTGTAACAGTTGGATATATAATATCATTAAAAATAGGAATCATAGATACAAATTTAATAAAAGAAGCACCAATACTAGCTGTACCTGTCTTTAGATTGCCTAAATTTGATATAGGCGCTATAACCATAATTGCACCTGTGGTATTAGCAGTATTTATGGAGCATTTAGGAGATATAACAACAAATGGACAAGTGGTAGGGAAGAACTTTATAGAAGATCCAGGTTTAAATAGAACATTACTAGGAGATGGATTGGCTACAATGGCTGCAGCTTTAATTGGAGGACCAGCTAATACCACTTATGGCGAGAACACCGGAGTATTAGCTATAACTAAAAACTATGATCCATCTATATTGAGATTAGCAGCAATATTTGCTATGATATTAGGATTTATATCCAAAATTGGAATATTTCTAAATACCATACCAACTCCAGTTATGGGTGGAATAAGTTTGATGTTATTTAGTATGATATCCTTAATAGGAATTAAAACCATTAAGACTAGCAATGTAAAATTTAATATTAAGAATATATTAATTATGGGAAGCATATTAGTGTTGGGACTTGGTAGTGGAATAATAGAAAGCAAATTTGGAATAACCCTAGGAATACCAATAAATAAAACAGTAAAGATTACTGGTCTAAGTTTTGCAGCTATAGTAGGGATAATTTTAAATATAATTTTAAATGGTAAAGAAAAAAATTAAATATTAAAGTGGGAGCCTGTTTTCAATTATGAGGACAGGCGTTATTTTATTTGGTATAATAGATGTAATCTTATTATAAGGAATATCTTTTATTGTTGGGTAAAGAAGGTGGTATATTTGAGTAGGATAGATGAGGTTTTTGAAACTTTAACATATCTAGAAAAGGAAAAAGGAGAAGGAGTTTCTGCTACTGACATAGCTTCTATATTAGAAACGGACAGATCTAATATTAGTAGATATTTAAACATATTGTATAGAAAAGGTAAATTAGAAAAAATAGATGGAAGACCTGTTCTCTATAAATCTATAAAAGATAATAATAAAAAAATATATGATAAAAATGTGCATTTAGTAGATACAAATAATAGTTTGGATAAGATGGTTGGATCAGCTCAAAGTTTAGATGTACCAATACAAAAAGCGAAGGCTGCTATAATGTATCCACCTAAGGGTTTACATACTTTACTTTTAGGTGAAACTGGTGTAGGGAAATCCATGTTTGCAGAACTAATGTATCAATTTGCTATCGAATCTAAAACTATATCAGGAGACGCACCTTTTATAAAATTTAATTGTGCAGATTATGTGGACAACCCAAATCTGTTAAATGCCCAAATATTTGGAGTTAAAAAGGGAGCTTATACAGGTGCTCATAAGGACAAGGAAGGATTACTTACCCAAGCAAATAATGGATTCATTTTTTTAGATGAAATCCATAGGCTACCTCCACAAGGGCAGGAGATGCTATTTACCTATATTGACAATGGTTTTTTTAGACCTCTAGGTGAAACAGAGAAAGTTGTTTATGTTGATGTTAGAATAATAGCTGCCACTACTGAAAATCCAAATTCCCATCTGTTAAAAACTTTTACGCGAAGAATACCTATGATAATAACTTTACCACCTATAAGGGAAAGGACCTTATATGAAAGATATATGTTAATAGAAAACTTTATAAAGGAAGAATCTCGACGTATAGGCAAAAGTATATATATAAATAAAAATTCTATTATTTCTTATTTATTATATGATTGTCCAAATAATATTGGACAACTTAAATCTGATATTCAACTAGCATGTGCAAAAGCTTTTCTAAAATACAAATCTGGTGATGAGGATTATATATTTATTAATCAAGGAGATTTACCTAATCATGTGAGAAAGGGAATTTTGCAAATAAATGAATATAGAGATGAAGTAGATGAGTTGTTGAATTCTACCTATGATATATTAAAGTTTAATCAATATGAAGAACCGCCCCTTCCATTGAACATAAATATAGATGATGAAACAAGTGATTTTTATACAGTTATTGAGAAGAAATTTGAGTCATTAAAGAAATCAGGCATGAATGAACAGGATATCAATGAGATAATGAATGTAGATATTGAATCTCATTTTAAAAAATATATAGGATATATATATAGGCGATATGATAAGAGTAAAATATCAAAAGTCGTTGATGAGGAAATTCTTCAAGTAGTCGAAGAAATACTATTATTAGCACAAAAATATCTAGAAAAAGAATTTGATGAAAAAATATATTTTGGTTTATCATTACATTTGGAAAGAAGTATAGAAAGGATAAAAAATGGAGAAAAAATATATAATCCTAGATTAAATTTTATTAGGATTAATTATGAACAGGAATTCTTATTTGCTATGAAAATTGCAAAGATTATAGATAATAAATTTTGCATTGAAACACCTGTAGATGAAATAGGCTATCTAGCTATGTTTTTTGCAACAGATTCAAATAAAATGGATAAAGAAACCAATACTAAAGTAGGTATAGTAGTTGTTATGCATGGGAGATCTACTGCTAGTAGTATGGTAGAAGTAGCTAATAGTTTAATAGGAGTAGAACATGCTGTAGCCTTAGACATGCCTTTATCCATGAAACCAAAAATTATGTATGAATTAACAAAGGAAAAAGTTCAACAAATAGATGAGGGAAAAGGGGTTATAATGTTAGTGGATATGGGGTCTTTAACGACCTTTGGAGATATGATTTGGGAAGAAACTGGGATAGAGGTGAGAACTATAGAGAGAGCCAGTACCCCTATAGTTCTTGAAGTATTAAGAAAAGCTGTAATGGGATATAATCTAGATGAGATAATAGAAGTATTAGATGAGAATAGTTTCCATAGGGAAGATATGCTAATAGATAAGGTAAACAAAAATGTAATAATTACTGCATGTTTTTCAGGAGATGGGGCTTCTAAAAAGCTTCAATCTATTTTAAATTCTACTCTGCTAAATAAAAATATAGATATAATGACTATAAATATTATAGATGAAGAAAAAGTTGAAACTAGATTACATAGATTAAGCAGGCAATATAATATAATAGCTATTATTTCAACAGTACATATAGATATAGAACATATACCTTATATATCTGCTATAGAAATACTCCATGGAAAGGGTATAGAAAAATTACAACAAATTATAGATGAAGAAAGTATGTATTTGAAAATATCAGAATCCCTAACTGAACATCTAACAAGTATAGATGGGGAAGAAATAACTAAAGATATTAAATATTTAATTCATATCCTTGAAAATAGATTAGAAATAGAAGTAATTTCTGATGTAAAGATGGGAATTATACTTCATATATCTTTCCTAGTAGACAATATATTAAATGGTATATCACCTAGGAGTTTTGAAAATTTAGATGTGTATAGAGATTCATATTGGAGAGAGATGAATATTATTAAGGAATCCTTTGCTTTTATAGAACAAAAGTATGAGGTTTTTCTAGGAGAAGATGAATTGGCTTATATATTAAAATTGTTTTTGTTAAACCAAATAAGTGTGTAATAGTGTGCAATGTTTTGCACACTATTTTGTTTTTTTGTGGGAAGTTTACACTGTATATATAGCTATAATTAATTTGAGTACAAATGGCAAAAAAGCAATATTATAAGCAATTTAAAATATAGTTTCTATTAAAACAATGTTGCTAAATTCATTGGCAAGGTATTTGCACTAATAATATAGTACATAAAAAATAAAATATAGGGGGGGAGTGGGATATTATTTTAGCTTATATTAAATTAGATGAAAGGACTGATTATCATGCTAAACATTATGCTAGTTTGTTCTGCAGGAATGTCGACCAGTCTATTGGTTAGCAAAATGAATAAGGTAGCTGAATCCAGAGACTTAGATGTAAAAGTATTTGCAGTAGCAGAAGCAGATGTGAAGAACAATTTAGATAAAGTAGATATTGTTTTGCTTGGTCCTCAAGTAAGATATCTACTGCCAAGGATGAAAGAAATGATGGAACCAAAAGGGATACCAGTTGAAGTAGTGGATACAATCAGTTATGGGACTATGAATGGGGAAGCAGTTTTAAACCAAGCTTTAAGTATGGTAAAAGAATAATGAATAATTATAATTCAAAGGAGGATATGTATGGATAGGTTTATGGATTTTATGGAAAGGAAGTTTGTCCCAGTTGCAGCTAAAATAGGGAGTCAAAGACATTTAGTTGCTATTAGAGATGGATTTGTTGCCATTATGCCCTTAATACTTGCAGGCTCTACTGCTTTATTATTAAAAAACACCATCTTTAAATGGATAGCAGCCTTGGAAGTACTAATACCTATATGTGATCAAGTATGGTGGGGTTCCCTAGCTATTATGACCTTGTTGGTTGTATTTTCAACCGCATATAGTTTAGCCAAATCTTATAATGTGGATGCCTTGGCTGCTGGGCTAATAGCGGTAGGTTCTTATTTTGCTACACTACCTCAGGCTCATGGAGATGCAGGTTGGGGTTATATTCATTGGGGATATTTACAAGCTACTGGATTGTTTACAGGATTGATAGTTGCACTGATTGCCACTGAAATATTTGTAAAACTTATTAAGAAGGATTTGACAATCAAAATGCCAGAGGAAGTACCTCCAGCAGTAGGTAGAGCTTTTGCAGCAGTTTTACCAGGTATGATTACCATGTTTACTTTTGGAATTGTATTTCTAATAATAGATAAACTAGGTGGGATAAGTTTATATGATGTAATATATGAAGGAATTCAAAAACCGTTACAAGGTTTTAGCCAAGGTGTAGGTTCAGCTATGGTAATGGCTATGCTAATAAATTTATTTTGGTTCTTTGGTCTTCATGGAGCAAATATATTGGATCCTATAATGAATGCATTATATTTACCAGCTCTTACAGAGAATGCTGCAGCAATAGAAGCTGGAGCAGCAGCACCAAATGCAATAACAAGAGTATTCTTTGATTCCTATGTACATCTAGGGGGTTCTGGTGCAACGTTAGCATTGATAATTGCTATTTTTATTGCAACAAAGAAAAGAACTGAATACAAAGAAGTAGCTAAATTATCAGCCCCATCGGGAATATTTCAAATTAATGAACCAATGATGTTTGGTATACCCATAGTATTAAATCCTATATTGTTTATTCCATTTATAATAACTCCAGGGATATTGACATTAATAGGCTATATCGGTACTGCTACAGGTTTTGCACCACCAACATATGTGGCTATACCTTGGACTACTCCACCTATAATTGGAGCATTTTTAGCAACAGGTGCTACATCAGCAAGTTGGAGAGCAGCCATATTAGCAGCAATAAACCTAGTAGTTGCAATTTTAATATATCTACCCTTTGTAAAATTAGCTGATAGACAGAGAAAGGGAGAACAAACAAATTAATAATTGTATTCTATAAAGGGATTTGGGAATTTTCATGTAAGAAGTAGAGAAAAAATTCTCTACTTCTTACCAATATTCTCTATAAATCAGTTTATTTACTGATATACAAAAATTTATTAAATTTTTGTATATCAGTAAATAATATATATTCTAAGAGAGGTGGTATATTTGAATAATAAAATTAAAATAGCTGTAATTGGTGGTGGTTCATCTTATACTCCTGAATTTGTAGAGGGAATTATTAAAAGATATGATGAGCTTCCAGTAGGGGAACTCTGGCTTGTAGATATAGAAGAAGGCAAGGAAAAGCTCAATATAGTTGGAAGCTTAGCTACGAGAATGGTAAAAGAGGCTAATATACCAATGGATGTTTATTTAACTTTAGATAGGGAAAAGGCATTATATGGTGCTGATTTTGTAACAACTCAAATTAGGGTGGGGATGCTTGAAGCTAGAAGCAAAGATGAAAGTATTCCTCTATCTTATGGCTTTATTGGTCAAGAAACCAATGGTGCTGGGGGACTTCTTAAGGGTTTAAGAACAATTCCAGTATTGTTGAATATTACCGATGATATGGTTAGATTATGTCCAGAAGCGTGGTTAATAAACTTTACAAATCCTGTAGGCATGGTAACTGAAGCCTTTTCAAAGTATTCAAAGCATAGGAAGTTTATAGGGCTTTGCAATGTTCCCATTGGAGTAGAAAAAGGGATAGCAGAGATAATGGGAATAGAAGGAGATAGGGTGAGGATAGATTTTGCTGGGTTAAATCATATGGTATATGGTTTTAATGTATTTATAGATGGAAAGGATAAAACAAAAGAGGTACTAGATATGTATGTAGAACATTCTGCTTCTGTAAATATGAAAAACATAGACCCTATGGAATGGGACAAACAATTTATTAAAGCTCTTGGATTAATTCCTTGCCCTTATCACAAATATTATTATAAAACTAGAGATATGTTGAAAAACGATATAAGGAAATTTAAAGAAGGTAAAAATAGAGCAGAAGAAGTAATGGAGATAGAAAAAGAATTGTTCCAACTTTATAAAGATGAAAATTTAAAACAAAAGCCTAAAGAACTGGAAAAACGTGGTGGAGCGTATTATTCTGATGTAGCTTGTAATCTGATAAATTCTATATATAATGATAAGGGAGATCTCCAAGTAGTAAATACATTAAATGGGAACACTATTAAGGATTTAAGTGAAGACAATGCCATCGAAATAACTTGTAAAATTACAAAAGATGGGCCTATACCGTATAAATTTATTGATAGATTTCCTGTTCCTATAAGAGGTCTTATACATCAAATAAAGTCTTTTGAAATATTAGGGGCAGAAGCAGCAGTAGAAGGGAATTATGAGAAGGCGCTTTTAGCAATGATAACAAACCCCCTTGTAGCAAACGATAAATATGGGCACAAAATATTAGATGAATTGTTACAGGCGCATAAAAAGCATCTCCCTAATTTTTTCCATTGAGCATGGAACAATATATATTAGGCAATACTATCTATTTTTAAAGGAGAGATTAAATATGGATCTAGAGATGATAATTATGAATATTATAAACTATAGTGGAGAAGCTAGGAGCTTATGTATGGAAGGAATATCTTATGCAAAAAAAGGCAATTTAAAGGAAGCAAGAGCTAATATTGAAAAGGCAAATGGAAAAATTGCTTGTGCTCATAAAAGCCAAACTAAATTGATACAATTAGAAGCTCAAGGAGGAAAACAAGAATTTTCTTTACTTTTAGTTCATGCTCAAGATCATCTAATGAATGCTATAACAATTAGGGACATGGCTAGGGAGTTTGTAGATCTATATGAAGTGGTTTATAATTCTTTAATGACTGAAGGGAGCAAATCTAATGCGTAGATTAGGAGTATCTATATATCCAAACAAATCGTCTATAGAGGATAATAAAAGGTATTTGAGTTTAGCAGCAAAATATGGATTTAGCAGAGTGTTTACAAATTTAATATCTATAGAAGAGAATAAAGAAAAGATACTTAAAGATTTTAAAGAAATAGTAAGTTATGGAAAAGAATTAGGAATGGAGGTAATAGCAGACGTATCTCCATCAGTATTTAAGTCATTGAATATAAGTTATTCGGATTTAAAGTTTTTTAAGGATATGAATCTAACAGGGCTTAGGTTGGATTTAGGTTTTACTGGCAATGAGGAAAGTATTATGTCCTTTAATCCTTATGATTTAAAAATAGAATTAAATATGAGTAGCAATGCTAAATATTTAGAGAATATAATTAGCTATATGCCCAACAAGGATAATATTATTGGATGTCATAATTTTTATCCCCATAGATACACTGGATTATCTAGGAAACATTTTATGGAAACCTCTGAGATATTTAAAAAGCATGGTATTAGGACAGCAGCATTTGTTTCATCAGCAAATGCTACTTTTGGACCTTGGTCAGTAAATGAGGGATTACCTACACTAGAAGAGCATAGAGAGCTTTCAATAGATACTCAAGCAAAAGATTTATTCAATACAGGATTAATCGACGATGTAATTGTTGCCAACTGTTTTGCTTCCGAGGAAGAATTAAAAATTTTGGGAGATTTAGATAAGGAAATTCTTACTTTGAAAGTAGAATTATTGGATGATTTGCCAAAGGTGGAAAGGGATATAGTATTGAAAGAACTTCATTTTAATAGAGGGGATGTTTCGGAATACGTAATTAGATCTACACAGAGCAGGGTTAAATATAAGGATTATGAATTCACTCTGATAAACCCAAAGAATATTGAAAGAGGAGATATCCTTATAGATAGTAGTCTTTATGGGCATTATGCTGGGGAATTACAAATAGCATTAAAGCCTATGAAAAATTATGGGAAGACAAGTGTAGTAGGTAAAGTAATAGACGAGGAAGTGTTTTTATTAGACTATATAAAACCTTGGCAGAAATTTAAATTAAAATATCCCATATAAAAAATTTAAACTTAGATGTATTGAGGTTATAGACTGTTCATTAATAGGATCAGTCTATAACCTCTTTTTTAATTTAAATAGACAAATTTGCAAATAACATATAAAATATAGTGGAATAATAAAATCAATTTAATAGGGAGGAATTTTTGATTATGCCTAAAGTTTTAATAGTAGGCGGTGGAGCAGCTGGGATGATGGCTGCTATTTCAGCAAAGATTAATGGAGCAGAGGTTGTAGTACTTGAAAGGAATAATAGAGTAGGTAAAAAAATACTAGCTACAGGCAATGGAAGATGCAATTATACCAATATAAATTTATCAATAGATAATTATCATGGTAAAAATCCCAAATTTGCTTATAGTTGTTTATCTAAATTTGGCGTAGCTGAAACATTGGATTTTTTTGAAAGATTAGGAATAACCCCTGCAATAGAGGAAAAGGGCAAAGTATTTCCCCTATCTTTTCAAAGCTCTAGTGTGTTAGATGTATTGAGATTTGAATTGGAAGATTTAGGAGTGGAGCTTTTAACTGATGTTTTTGTTATAGGGATAAATAAGGGAGAGAAATTTGAGTTTATATTTGAAGATGGAAGAAAAGTATATGGAGATAAGGTTATTTTAGCTACTGGAGGATGCGCAGCACCTAATACAGGCTCAGATGGCAATGGCTATACTTTAGCTAAAAGCATGGGTCATAGTATAGTAGAGGTTTTTCCAGGATTGGTTCAACTTAAACTCGAAGGAGATATATTTAAACTGGTAGATGGGGTCAAGTTTGTAGGAACAGCAGGGCTTTATGTAGGAAATGAAGTAATCAAGGAGGACAGAGGAGATATATTGTTTACCAACTATGGCATATCTGGGCCCCCTATTCTTCAATTAAGCAGAACTGCATTAGAATATTTAAATAATAACAAGGCTATTGAGTTAAAGGTATCAATCATCGATAGAAAAACAGAAAAAGAGCTATTTGACTATTTAATATATAGATTTGGGTTCATGGCAAAGAAAACCATAGAAAAGGGACTAATAGGATTGATAAATAAGAGATTAATCCCTCCTATACTAAAGGAAGTAAATATAGATAAAAATAAGCAAATTGCCTATTTGAGTAATGAAGAAGTAAGGAGACTAGCAAATATACTTACTGATTGGAGATTTAATATATCAGGGAGCAAATCCTTCAAAGATGCTCAGGTAACAGCAGGGGGAATAAATACCGATGAAATAGATAGTTCCACTATGGAGTCAAAGCTAGTAGAAGGATTATATTTTGCAGGAGAGATAGTAGATATAGATGGGGATTGTGGTGGATTTAATCTTCAATGGGCTTGGTCATCGGGTTATATAGCAGGTGAAAATGCTAGTTTAGATTAGGAGGCAAAAAATGTAGCTGATTATGTGACTTTATCCAATGATGAAGATAGAGTTAGTCACGTTATATGTAAGTTTTGGAATCTATAGAAATATTGCAAGAACTTGGAGGGTTAGTTATGAATAAAAAGTTAAACCAAATGGCTAAAGAAAACAAGCCTATCAAGGTAGCAATAGTAGGAGCAGGGAAAATGGGGAAAGGTCTAATAAACCAAATGTCTAGAATTAATGGAATGGAGCCTTCGTTGGTTATAAATAGAAATGGAGAAAAGGGGATTAAAGCACTAATATCTGCAGGAATTCCAAGGGAGGAAATAGTGTTTACTAATTCTTTAAAAGAAATAGATTTTCAATTAGAAAAAGGAAAATATGTAGTGACTGAATATATGGATTTAGCAGCGAAGGCAAATGGGATTCAGGCTGTCGTAGATGCTACAGGTGTGCCAGAAGTAGGGGCCAAACTATCTTTAGATGCTATAAATAACAAAAAGCATATAGTAATGTTAAATGTAGAGGCGGATTCAGTAGTAGGACCTATACTACATAAATATGCTGAAGAAGCAGGAGTCATATATACAGGTACAGCTGGAGATGAGCCAGGAGCAGTTATGGAACTTTATGATTTTGCAGTAGGATTAGGTTTTGATGTATTAGCCATTGGAAAGGGGAAGAATAATCCAATAAATTTAGATGCAAATCCAGATACTGTATATGAAGAAGCCTTAAGGAAGGAATTGAACCCCCATATGTTGACAGGCTTTATAGATGGTACCAATACCATGATAGAGATGACATGTATGGCTAATGCTACAGGATTTATTCCTGATATTAGAGGTGGACATGGCGTTGAAAGCAATATAGATAACTTAACCAACATTTTTAAATTAAAAGAAGAAGGCGGTATATTAAATAAATATAAAATAGTGGATTATGTTAGGGGAATTGCACCAGGAGTATTTTTAATATTTACAACAAATTTAGAAGAAATTCATAATCAATTAGAATATTTGAATATGGGCTCTGGGCCCAACTATGTATTGTATAGACCCTATCATCTTACTAGCTTAGAAACTCCAAATACTATATACGAAGCTTGTGTAAATAACAGAGCTACCATAGCACCAGAAAGAGGAGTTGTAGCTGATACAGTAACAGTAGCAAAGAAGGATTTAAAGGCAGGAGAAAGATTAGACCATATTGGTGGGTATACTGTGTATGGAAGTATAGAGGACCATGTAGTAGCTAAAGATAAAAATTTAGTCCCTATAGGCTTAATAGATAAAAACACCAAGGTGTTAAGGAATATTAAAAAGGGAGAATTTATTACCTATGATATGGTAGAATTAGATACTAGTACAGAAATATATAAATTGAGAAAAATTCAGGAGGAAAAAATAGGATAATTTATATTTACAAATACATCATTATTATTTATCATATTATATAAGCAAAAAAACTAAAGGAGGAGGCCTATGATTTATATAAAAAACGATGACAATAGACCACAATTTAATTTAGCACTAGAGCAATATGTATTTGATAGCCTAGATCAATTTGACGAGATATTTTTACTATGGATAAATGAACCCTCTATAATTGTAGGAAAGAATCAAAACACAATAGAGGAGATAAATTTAGATTATATTAGAGAAAACAATATAAATGTAGTTAGGAGATTATCTGGTGGAGGGGCAGTCTATCATGACTATGGGAATTTAAACTATACCATTATATCTAAAAGCAATAAAACTTCTGCTTTTAACTTTGAAGCTTTTTCTCAGCCAGTGATAGAAGTATTGGCTAAACTAGGGGTAAAGGCGGAGTTTACAGGAAGAAACGATATAGTAATAGATGGCCAAAAATTTTGCGGCAATGCCCAATATATGAAAAAGGGGAAAGTACTTCATCATGGGGCTATACTATTTGATACGGACTTGACGGTATTAAGTAAAGCCCTTAAGGTATCCAAGGATAAAATAGAATCTAAAGGGGTAAAATCAGTTAGGAGTAGAGTTACAAATATAATAGACCATTTAGAAGAAAAGATTACTATAGAAGATTTTAAACAGCTATTGCTAGAGCATATGTTCCAGGGGGACAAGGAAATAAAAGAATATAAATTAACAGAAGAAGACTATGCCAATATTAACAAACTAATGGAGGAAAGATATTCTACTTGGGAATGGAATTTTGGAGAATCTCCCAAGTTTAACATAAGCAAATCTAAAAGATTTGCTGCAGGGAAAGTAGAAACTAAAATACAAGTGGAAGAGGGTATAATAAAGGATATGAAATTTTATGGAGACTTCTTTGGTGGTGGTGAGATATCTACTGTAGAGGAAAAATTTATTGGAATAAAATACAAAGAAGATGAAATAGAAAAGGTGTTAAATGATATAGATATAGGATATTATTTTTCTGGAATATCTAAAGATGAAATTATCCAATCTATAATATAAAACTTGACAAAAGTCCTTATTTTGATGTATATTAGTACTCAAAATATAATATTAAATGCTAAGATGAGGATAGTAGTAAAAAACCTTACTTATAGAGAGATGATCATCAGGTGGAAGATCATCAGTAAGTTTTTTATGAAAATCACCTCGGAGCATAGTATCTGAAATATTAGTAGGATACTACGCCTAGGGCGTTATACTAAATGAGTGATAAGATAGATTTGTTCGTCTTATAATTTGGGTGGTACCGCGGAAATCCGTCCCTAAGCTAAGCTTAGGGACTTTTATTATTATTAAAATAGAAAGGATGAAAAAGTTGACTAGATTTAGAGAACTATCTACTGAACCTGTAAGTGAAAGAGAACAACAGATTTCAAAATATTGGGAAGAAATAGATCTGCTTCACAAATCTGTAGAAACTAGAGATGAAAACAAACCTTTTGTATTTTACGAAGGTCCTCCAACAGCTAATGGGAAGCCTGGAATCCATCATGTAATGGCTAGGACGCTGAAGGATCTAGTTTGTCGTTACAAGACTATGGAAGGCTATCAGGTTAAGAGAAAAGCAGGTTGGGACACCCATGGTTTACCTGTGGAGATTGAAGTAGAGAAGAAGTTAAATTTAAAGAACAAACAAGAAATTGAAGAATATGGAATTGAAGAATTTAACAAACAATGTAAGGAATCGGTATTTCAATATGAGAAGCTATGGAGGGAAATGACCACTAGGATGGCCTATGAGATTGATTTAGATAATCCCTATATTACATTAGAAAATGATTATATTGAATCTGTATGGTGGATACTGGACAAATTTTTCAAGGAAGGCTTAATATATGAAGGACACAAGATATTGCCCTATTGTTCCCGTTGTGGGACAGGATTGGCCTCCCACGAAGTAGCTCAAGGCTATGAGGAGATAAAGACGGAAACAGTGGTGGTGAAATTTAAACTAAAGGATAAAGATGAATATTTCCTTGCTTGGACTACCACTCCTTGGACTTTGCCAAGTAATGTATGTCTTACTGTAAACCCAGAAGAAGTATATTTAAAGGTAAAGCAAAATGATGAAATATACTATGTAGGGAAAGTTTTAGCCCATAAGGTATTAGGAGAAGATTATGAGGTAATTGAAGAATACAAAGGTAAGGATTTAGAGTATATAGAATATGAACAGCTAATTCCATTTATAGAAGTTGGTGAAGACAAAAAAGCTTTTTTCGTCACATTAGGAGATTATGTAACTACAGATGATGGTACTGGTATAGTTCACTCTGCTCCAGCTTTTGGTGAAGATGACTATAATACAGGGGTAAAATATGATCTGCCAGTATTGCAACCAGTAGATGAGGAAGGAAAGTTTACAGATACCATTTGGAAGGGCAAATTTGTAATGGATGCAGATCCAGAAATAATACAGTGGTTAAAGGACAATGGAAAACTATACAAGAAACAAAAAATGGAACATAATTATCCTCATTGTTGGAGATGTCACACTCCATTATTATATTATGCAAAGCCTAGCTGGTATATAGAGATGACTAAATTAAAGGATCAGTTAATTAAAAACAACAATGAAGTCAACTGGTATCCAGATTTTGTTGGAGAGAAGAGATTTGGCAATTGGTTAGAGAACTTAAATGATTGGGCTATATCTAGAAGCAGATATTGGGGGACACCACTGCCCATATGGAGATGTGAAGATTGTAATCATATTGAAAGCGTTGGTTCCATAAGAGAATTGGTAGAAAAGGCTATAGAGAATATAGATGAAACCATAGAATTACATCGCCCTTATGTAGATGAAGTCCATTTTAAATGTGAAAAATGTGGTGGAATTATGAATAGGGAAAAGGATGTAGTAGATGTTTGGTTTGATAGTGGAGCAATGCCTTTTGCCCAATATCACTATCCTTTTGAAAACAAGGAAAACTTTGATAAACTTTTCCCAGCAGATTTTATCTGTGAAGGGATAGATCAAACTAGAGGATGGTTCTACTCATTACTTGCTATATCTACATTTGTAACGGGAATTTCACCTTATAAAAATGTATTGGTAAATGATTTGATACTAGATAAAGATGGGAAAAAGATGTCAAAATCTAGAGGGAATACAGTAGATCCCTTTGATTTATTTGATAGATATGGTGCAGATGTATTAAGATGGTATTTAATATATGTATCACCACCATGGACTCCTACAAAATTTGATGAAAATGGACTAAGAGAAGTAGAAAGTAAATTCTTTAGGAGTGTTAGGAATGTATATAATTTCTTCTCTCTATATGCCAATACTGATGATATAGATCCAAGGGAATTTTTTATTCCTTATGAAGAAAGAGAAGAAATTGACAGATGGATTCTTTCCAAGTACAATAATTTGATAAAACGAGTAAGAGAGGATATGGAAATATTTGAACTAACCAAGGTTGTAAGAGCAATACAGGAATTTGCAATTGAAGATTTATCTAATTGGTATATTAGACGCACAAGAAGGAGATTTTGGTCAACGGAGTTAGACGATGACAAAAAAGCCGTATACAATACCACATATGAAGTATTAGTAGGGTTAAGTAAAATGATAGCACCCTTTGTACCTTTTACAGCGGAAGAACTTTATAGAAATTTAACAGATAAGGAATCAGTACATTTAGATTATTACCCAGAATGTGATGAGGAGCTAATAGATTTAGAACTAGAGAAAAAAATGGATCTAGTAAGGGATTTAGTAGGATTAGGTAGAGCTTCTAGAGAATCGGCTCAAATAAAGGTACGCCAACCTTTACAAAGTGTCCTAATAGATGGGAAGTATGAAGAGACAATTGATAATTTAGTACCACTAATTAAAGAAGAATTAAATGTAAAGGAAGTAAAATTTGAAGAAGATTTAAGTCAATACATGAATTATACATTAAAACCAAATTTCAAAGTAGCAGGACCTATATTAGAGTCAAAAATAAAATCCTTTAGTAAAGTATTAAATCAATTGGATCCTCGTGAAATCGTTGAAAAATTAGAATCTGGTGAAACTTTAGTATTAAATTTAGATGGAGAAGATGTGGAAATTCCAAAGGACTATGTAATGGTTACTATATCACCAAAAGAAGGGTTTGATGTAGCTAGGGATAATAATTTATTTGTGATATTAGATACTACCCTTACAGAGGATTTGTTAAATGAAGGATATGCAAGGGAGTTTATATCAAAGGTACAGCAGATAAGAAAGAATAATGGATATGAAGTGTTAGACAATATAAATATATATTATGATGGTGATGATGAAATAGCAAAGGCAGTAAGCTTATATGAAGATTATATAAAGGAAGAGACATTGGCTAAATCCATTGAAAGGGTAGAGGATGATTCTTTTGAAAAATATGATTTAAATGGTCATATTACAGGAATAAAGTTAGAGAAAATATAAATATAAGGGCTTTTTAGGGCCCTTATATTTTTGAAATCTTCTTATCATTTAGAGTCTCTAATGATATAATAAATATAACAAATATTAAGGGGGTTTTTACATGAGTATAAAAGAAGTTGAACAATTGTTTCAACAGTTAAAAAATTTACAAGTGAAATCAAGTAAATTAAGCTGGGTTCAATATACTACAGGATACGATTTTGGTATTGAAGAGGCTTATAAGGAGATTATGGATTTTTTGCAAGATGAAAAAAACTATGAAATAGTGTGTGAATATAAAGAAAAGGATTTAGATCCTATAGATAGTAGACGAATGGAGATAGCGTACAATATATTTAAACCCTATCATTTAAGTGATGAAATAAATGAGTTAAATTTAGAAATTTCAAAGAAAACCAATAAACTATCTAAGATTTTAAACACTTTTAGATTTAATATGGATGGTAAAGAAGTAACTTCAGTAGAAATTGATCAGATACTTTCTAAGGAAGAGGATAGAAAGCTTAGGAAGAAGGCTTATTTTGTGAGAAATCAGATAAATGAAGCTCTAGTAGATGGAGGTTTTATTGAACTTATAAATTTAAGAAAGGAATTGGCTAAAGTTTATGGTGCAAAGGATTTTGTAGAATATCAGTTGGAGAAGGACGAACTTAGTCCAGATATATTTAGTGGTTGGAAGGAAGAGTTAGAAGAATATATTGATTTATTAAATGAACGAAGAAGCCAATATGCCAATAAGTATATTCATGAAGAGGAGATGTTTCCTTGGGATGAAGAATATGTAAAATCTCAAATATCTCCTTCGTTAAATACAACTGTAGATATGTCTAACTATTATGATGCAATTAGAGGCTTTTTCATAAATTTTGGGATAAATATAGATGAATATAATATAACTTATGATATATTCCCAAGAAGGAATAAATCAGAATGGGGGTACAATTTTACCATAGAAACTGGGAAAGATTCTAGAATACTTGCCAATGTAAAAAACCAGTACAACGAATATAAAGTTCTATTACACGAAACAGGTCATGGAGTCCATTCCTACTTACAAGATCCTA
>JAAYFV010000210.1 GCA_012728075.1 Tissierellia bacterium | reverse complement strand
ATTTGATACTTTAGAGGAATATAAACAAAGTATTAGAGAAAAACTTGAAAAGGAAGCAAAAGAAAAAGAACAAGTAGAGATTGAAAACAAAATAGTAGAAAAATTAGTAGAATTATCGGAGATGGATGTACCAGAGGTTATGATAGAAAATCAAATAGAAAATGAAGTGGATGAATTTAACTATAGATTAAGTATGCAAGGCTTAAATATAGAACAATATCTCCAATATACTAACTCTACATTAGATGATTTCAAAGAGCAGGTAAGACCTGTAGTGGAGAAGAAGGTAAAAGCAGATTTGGTTTTAGAAGCCGTAGCAAAAGTAGAAAAATTAGAAGCTACTGATGAAGATGTAGATAAGGAATTGGAAAGATTGGCTAAAGAATACAATTTAGAGGATGTAGAAAAGTTTAAAGAAGATATGAAAAAAAGCGATTTAGAATACTTGAAGGCGGGTATAATTAGAGATAAGACTATAGAATTATTGGTTTCTAATACCAAATTTATTTAAACTAGGAGGGATAATATGGCATTAGTTCCCGTAGTTGTAGAACAAACCAACAGAGGGGAAAGATCCTACGATATTTATTCTAGACTTCTAAAAGAAAGAATAATATTTCTTGGAGGAGAAATAAACGATGTAACTGCAGATTTAATAGTAGCCCAATTATTATTCTTAGAAGCTGAAGATCCAGATAAAGACATACAACTTTATATAAATAGTCCTGGCGGTTCAATAAGTGCTGGGTTTGCAATATACGATACTATGCAATATATAAAACCTGATGTATCAACCATATGTATAGGCATGGCAGCAAGCATGGGAGCTTTTTTACTAGCAGCTGGTGCAAAGGGTAAGAGGTTTTCTCTACCTAATGCAGAAATCATGCTTCATCAGCCTTTAGGAGGTACCCAAGGGCAAGCTGAGGATATTAGAATTCATGCAGAGAGGATTATCCGAACTAGAGAAACTATCAATAAAATATTAAGTGAAAGAACAGGTCAACCTCTAGATAAGATTTCTAGAGATACAGATAGAGATTTCTTTATGACTCCCTTAGAAGCTAAAGAATATGGTATAATAGATGAGGTAATAGAATCAAAGAAATAAGATTAAGTGAGGTGTCATAATGGCGAAATATGATGATAAACAGCTTCGATGCTCTTTTTGTGGAAAACCACAAGATCAAGTTAGAAGACTTATAGCTGGTCCTAATGTATTCATCTGCGATGAATGTATAGAGTTATGTCAAGAAATAATAGATGAAGAGTTTGTAGATGCCTTTGACTATGAAGTTAGAGACTTACCAAAACCAGCGGAAATAAAATCAACTCTTGATGAGTATGTAATAAAACAAGAAAGAGCAAAAAGAGCCTTAGCTGTTGCAGTATATAATCATTACAAAAGAATAAACAAAAGACCATCAAAGAACAATGAGGTGGAATTGCAAAAATCCAATATTGTTATGATAGGTCCTACAGGCTCCGGTAAGACATTATTAGCTCAAACACTAGCTAAGATATTAAATGTACCCTTTGCTATAGCAGATGCTACTTCCTTAACAGAAGCTGGATATGTAGGTGAAGATGTTGAGAATATAATACTAAAATTGATTCAAGCAGCAGACTATGATATTGAAAGAGCTGAACAAGGTATAGTATATATTGACGAAATAGATAAGATTGCTCGAAAGACAGAAAATCCTTCTATCACTAGAGATGTAAGTGGAGAAGGGGTACAGCAAGCTCTATTGAAAATATTAGAAGGTACTGTAGCTAATGTCCCACCTCAAGGAGGTAGAAAACATCCTCACCAAGAGTTCATACAAGTGGATACTACAAATATATTATTTATAGTTGGTGGAGCTTTTGATGGTATTGACAAAATAATTCAAAATAGGATAGATACCAAATCTATGGGATTTGGTGCTGATATAAAGAGTAAAAAAGACATTGAGATTGGAAAATTGCTAAAGGAAATTCAGCCTGAGGATTTACTAAAATATGGTCTAATACCTGAATTTGTAGGTAGATTACCAGTAATTGTAACTCTAGAGGAATTGGATGAGGAAGCTTTGGTAAAAATATTAACAGAACCTAAAAATGCTCTAGTTAAACAATACAAGGAATTATTCAAGATGGATGGAGTAGAATTGGAATTTGAAGAAGAAGCTTTAAAGGCCATAGCACAAAAAGCTATAGCAAGAAAAACTGGAGCTAGAGGATTACGTAGTATAATAGAGGAAACTTTATTGGATATAATGTATGAAATTCCATCTAGAGATAATATAGAAAAATGTTTAATCAAAAAAGAAACTATATTAGGCAATGGAAAACCAACACTAGTACTATCTGAAAGAAGTACCAATAATAGAGCTAACAAAGGAGACAAAAAGGAATCTGCATCATAAAATAAAAAAGCTCACAATTTCGTGAGCTTTTTTCATTCTATATGCTGTCTTAAAAGATAAAATCTAATACATATAGATAAAGGAGTGAGGTTATGTACAAAGAACCCTATGTTGTGCAGAAAAAAATATTGCCCCTTATACCTTTAAGAGGTATGTCTGTATTTCCTCACATGGTTATTCATTTTGATGTAGGGAGAGATAAATCCGTAAAGGCATTGGAAAAAGCTATGGTAGAGGACTCCCTAATACTATTATGTAGTCAAAAAGATGCCAAGGTGGAAGAACCAACAATAGATGATTTTTACCATATAGGAACCATTGCAAGGATTAAACAAATGTTAAAATTACCTGGTGGAACTATAAGGGTATTAGTTGAAGGAATAAGCAGGGGTAGAATAGTTGAAATAACTAAGGACGAAGAGTATTTGGAAGCGGAAGTAGAAGAATTTACCTATGATGCAGACAATATAAAGTTGGACAAGGAACTGGAAGCAGCTATGAGGTTGGTAATTAGTGATTTTGAAGAATATTTAGCATTAAGTAACAGACTTTCTCCAGACATACTTATAACCATTATGGATATAGATGATCCAGGGAGATTAGCTGATGTTATAGCTTCCTATATTAATTTTAAAATAGAAGATCATCAAAAGATTTTAGAAACTTTTGATTTCTATAAACGATTAGAAATACTCCATGGGATATTACAGGAAGAGATAGAATTATTAAAAATTGAAGAGAAGATAAACCAAAGGGTAAAAAAACAGATTACCAAGGTCCAGAAGGAATACTATCTAAAGGAGCAGATGAGAGCTATACAAAAGGAATTAGGAGAAGATGATGATCTAATAGAGGAAATAGAAGAATATAAGCAAAAATTAGATAAAATAAAGATGCCAAAGGAAGTAAAGGAAAAGGCTCTAAAAGAGGTAGATAGACTTAATAAGATGTCTCCACATTCAGCAGAGACAGCAGTTATTCGAACCTATTTAGACTGGATATTAGAGCTACCTTGGGATAAGGAAACTAAGGACAAGGTAGACATAAAAAAAGCTCGAGATATATTAAATCAAGATCACTATGGATTGGAAGATGTAAAGGAAAGGATATTGGAATTTATTGCTGTAAGGGAGTTAGCCTCCAATATGAAAGGTCCTATACTCTGCTTGGTAGGTCCACCTGGGGTAGGAAAAACCTCCATAGCGAAATCCATAGCCAAGTCTTTAAATAGAAATTTTGTACGCATGTCCCTAGGAGGAGTTAGGGATGAAGCTGAGATTAGAGGACATAGAAGAACCTATGTAGGTGCTATGCCTGGAAGGGTTATTAGCTCCATAAAAAAGGCAGGTTCTAAAAATCCAGTATTTCT
>JAAYFV010000209.1 GCA_012728075.1 Tissierellia bacterium | reverse complement strand
TTATACTCCCTACCGTAGATTCTTCTACTTCAACCCTATCTAATCCTTCAAATTCAAATATTTTCCCTATTTTTATTTTTTTCATATAATCGGTTTTGTTGGCATTTATAATTATAGCTTCTTGATTGGAATGGATTTTTCCCCTTTCAATTCTTCCAATTCCTATCCTACCTACATAATCATTATAATCTATAGTAGATATTAAAATCAGTAGAGGCTCCTCTACATCCCCTTTTGGTGCTGGGATATAATTGATTATGGTTTCAAATAGATCTTCCATATTATCTTTATTGTTATCTAAGTCTAAAGTAGCCTTTCCCTCCCTTGCAGAGGTAAATATAAAGGGAGAATCAAAATACTCTTCTCCTGCTCCTAATTCTATAAATAAATCCAATACCTCATCTATTACTTGATTTGGTCTAGCCTCAGGTCTATCTATTTTATTTATACACACTATTGCTGGTAGATTCAACTCAAAGGCCTTTTTTAGTACAAATTTAGTCTGGGGCATAGGCCCTTCAAAAGCATCTACTAAAAGTACAACTCCATCTGCCATCTTTAGTACTCTTTCTACTTCTCCACCAAAATCTGCATGGCCTGGGGTATCTATAATATTTATCTTTACACCTTTATAATGAATGGCTGTATTCTTGGATTATATAGTAATTCCCCTCTCCCTTTCTATTTCATTGGAGTCCATAACTCTATCTTTAACCACCTGGTTTTCTCTAAATATCCCACTTTGCTTTAACATACTATCTACTAAAGTAGTCTTTCCATGATCCACATGGGCAATTATGGCAATATTTCTAAGATCATCTCTTGTAATATTCATAAATAATAATCACTTCCTATAAAAATTAATTGTTTATTAGCAGAATCAATTTTATCACAAGTATTGAAAAAATGATAGTCTAAATACTATGGCAGGGCTCAAACCCTGCCATAATATTTATTTAATATAAAAACTTATATTAGGAGATATATTTTATTACCTCCACACGGTTTTTATCGATATATATTTCATCAGATAGTCCGTCTACCAGTACAAGGCCTCTTCCGCAGCATTTTAACTCCATAGGATTATAGGAAGATATATCGAAGTCGATCCCCTGCCCCTCATCGCTAACCTCTATTCTAATGGCATCTCCTATAATCTCTAAATATAGGTGTACACATTTATCCCTATTACACTCGTTCCCATGGATAACGCTATTTATGATTAACTCATTTAGTATTAATTTTAAATCAAATAATAGATTTTCATCATCTACTATGCTCTCAAGTCTCTTTAGTATATCTTCTATGAATATTTTTATATCCTTCAAATCGCTACAGACAGAACCTTGATATCTAAAATACACTTGAATCACGCCCATCTAACTTATATTATTAGTTATATTATAAACTATATTTATTTTACCCACAAATGTTCTAGTTTAATCTACAACAAAGCCAATAATATTTATCATCTATTAGTTAAAAATTAGTTTAAACTCCATAGATAATGGGTAATATTTGTATTGACTACATAATGAAAGGAGATTTTAATTATGGACAGATATGTATGTGAACCATGTGGTTATGTTTATGATCCAGCTGAAGGAGATCCAGACAATGGTATAGAGCCCGGTACTCCTTTTGAGCAACTACCTGATGACTGGGTATGCCCAGTATGTGGTGCTACAAAGGACATGTTCGTAAAAGAGGAATAGTATTTAAAGGCAGCAATCCCCTGGGGTTGCTGCCTTTAGTTATCCTCTAATATCCTCTCTAACCTCTCCCAAACTAGTTCCCTATTGATCTTCTTGGTGGAAGAATAGGGTAGTATTAGTTTTTCATCTGCTATTTCCAATTGTTTTTTTAGCATATTAATCTGGGATTTATATTTTCCCCTAGTTATCTTATCTGCCTTTGTAGCTATTACCAAACCACTGAATCCAAAGGCTTTTATCCAATTGTACATCATTAAATCCAATTCTGTAGGTTGATGCCTTATATCTACTAATAGTATCACATCTATTAGATTCTCCCTAGAACTAAGATACTCCTCTATTATATATCCCCATTTTTCCTTTTCAGATTTGGATACTTGTGCATATCCATACCCTGGAAGATCTACAAGTCTAAATTCATCGTTTATATTGTAGAAGTTAATAGTCCTAGTCTTTCCAGGTTTACCGCTAGTCCTAGCTAAGTTTCTCCTATTTACCATGGAGTTTATGAAAGAGGATTTTCCTACATTAGATCTTCCAGCAAAGGCTATCTCTGGTAAATAAGGTTTAGGGTATTGGGTTTGGTTTACTGCTATTCTTTCCAATTCAGCTTTGTTTATCCTCATAGGCCTCTTCCTCTTTTAATAAAGTATGCTCTAAAACCTCTTCCATATTCTTCACCAACACAAATTCCATACTTTTTCTAACCTTGTCTGGTATTTCCTCTAGATCTTTTTTATTCTCAACGGGGATTAATACCTTCTTGATACCAATCCTATTGGCTGCTAGTACCTTTTCTTTTATGCCACCTACTGGTAAAACTCTACCCCTTAAGGTTATTTCCCCTGTCATAGCTACATCTTTATTTACAGGCCTATTGGTAAGGGCAGATATAGCTGCGGTGGTCATAGTTATCCCAGCAGATGGCCCATCCTTTGGAATAGCTCCCTCCGGAACATGAATATGGATATCCATTTCCTTGTAAAAATCATCTTCTACTCCTAGTTCTTTTGAATTGGCTCGAATATAGCTAATACCTGCTATAGCAGACTCCTTCATTACCTCTCCTAATTGACCTGTTAGCTGTAGCTTTCCTGTACCTTTCATACAGTTTACCTCAACGGATAAGGTCTCACCTCCAAAGGCAGTCCAGGCTAATCCTGTAGCAACTCCAATTTCATCTTCCCTCTCTCCCATATCTATTCTGTACTTTTCTATACCTAAGTATTTATGGAGATTCCCCTTGTTTACTCTAACAGTATTGACATTGGTCTCTACTATCCTCTTTGCAGCTTTCCTACATATATTGGCTATATTTCTCTCCAGCTCTCTTACTCCTGCTTCTCTAGTGTAGTTGTTGATTATACTCCTTATGGCAGGATCTGATACCTTAAGATTTTCCTCTTTTAATCCATGTTCTTCAAATTGCTTTGGTAATAGATGATTTGTTGCAATATTCAACTTTTCCTCTTCTGTATAGCCGCTTATCCTGATTACCTCCATCCTATCCAGTAAAGGTGGTGGTATAGATGCAACTGTATTAGCCGTTGTAATAAAAAACACCTGGGATAAATCAAAAGGAACCTCCAGATAGTGATCTGTAAAGGTATGATTTTGTTCCGGATCTAGTACTTCCAACAGTGCGCTAGCTGGATCTCCTCTAAAATCGCTAGCCAACTTTTCTATCTCATCAAGCAGAAATACTGGATTTTTAGAACCTGCCTTTTTTATGGAGCTAATAACCCTTCCAGGCATAGCACCTACATAGGTTCTTCTATGTCCTCTAATCTCAGCTTCATCCCTTACTCCTCCTAGGGACATGCGCACAAAATTTCTATTTAAAGACTTGGCTATGGATTTCGCTATGGAGGTTTTTCCTACCCCAGGTGGACCTACCAAGCAGAGTATAGGAC
>JAAYFV010000208.1 GCA_012728075.1 Tissierellia bacterium | reverse complement strand
ATTAAATCAATTAGATATAAATGGTAGAGATTTGATTCACTTAGGATTTAAAGAAGGTATAATAATTGGAGAAATACTAGAGTATTTGTTGGAAAAGGTAATAGAAAATCCAAAACTAAACCACAAAAAAATTTTAGAAGAATTAGCTTTAAAAAAGTATTTTCCATACCTATCTAATACTGAAACTAAGGCAAAGAATCCAAAGCATTAAATCTAGGCCCAAGCAATTGAGTACTGTGTATTGTTAATTATAAAACCTTATGCTATTATTAAATTGTTATAGTCCAAATTAGGAGGTTGAATAAATAATGGGAAAATTATTTGGCACCGATGGAATAAGAGGAGTTGCTAATAAGGATCTAACACCAGAATTAGCTTTTAAAGTAGGAAGGGCTGGAGCCTATGTACTATCTAAAGGTAGAAAAGGTCAAATAGTAGTAGGAAAAGATACTCGAAAATCAGGGGACATGCTAGAAGCAGCCCTAACAGCTGGTATATGCTCTATAGGTATAGATGTAATCTCCCTAGGAGTGGTACCTACACCAGGGGTAGCCTATTTAACTAGAAAATATAATGGATTAGCTGGAGTGGTGATATCTGCTTCTCACAATCCTGTAGAATATAATGGAATTAAGTTTTTTAACGAAAAAGGCTATAAGCTTAACGATGATATAGAAGAGGAAATAGAAAGGATAATATTAGGAGATGAAGACATACCAATCCGTCCAATAAAAGAGAATATAGGCGAAATAAAATTTGAGCATGATGGGTACAAACATTATACTGAACATCTAAAGACTACAATAGATGGAGATTTAAAGGGTATAAAGATAGCAGTTGACTGTGGTAATGGAGCATTGTATAAAATAGCACCTCAGTTGTTAAGGGAAATGGGAGGGGAGATAGTAGTTATAAATGACAAACCTAATGGTGGAAATATCAATGTAAATTGTGGATCTACAAATCCTTCCATGATTCAAGCCCTAGTGAAAGAATCAGGTGCCCATGTGGGTTTTTCCTTTGATGGAGATGGAGACAGACTAATAGCTGTAGATGAAAAAGGAAATATAGTAGACGGGGATCATATATTAGCTATTTGTGGTACTTATTTACACCAAGAAGGTAGACTTCATAAGGACACTGTGGTAGGAACAGTTATGACCAATATGGGATTAGATGTATATTTGAGAGAAAATGGGATGAATATAGTAAAAACTGCAGTTGGTGACAGATATGTAATAGAAGAGATGCTATCTAAGGGATATAATTTAGGTGGAGAGCAATCAGGACATATTATATTTTTAGATTATAACACCACTGGAGATGGATTGCTAACTGGATTACAGTTAATCCAAGTGATGAAAAGACAGGGTAAACCTTTGTCGGAATTAAATAATTTAATGACCAATTTCCCTCAAGTATTGGTAAATGCAAAAGTAAATAATGAATTGAAAGAAAATTACCTAGAAAATGAATTGATAAGAACAGAAATCGAAAAGATAGAAAAAATGTTTCATGGAGAAGGAAGAGTAGTTATAAGGCCTTCAGGAACTGAACCTTTAATTAGGGTTATGATAGAAGGAAAAGATAAAGAAAAAATAGAAAATATAGCTAATGGGTTAGCTAAACTCATAGAGGAACAAATGGGAAAATAATACATTGGGTACAAATAAACTAGAGGTGATATTATTGAATTATAAAATAGTAGCTGATAGCAGTTGTGATCTTAACGAAGAATTAGAGAAAAAATTGAATATAGGTATAGTACCATTAAAAATAGACATAGAAGATAAATCTTTTGTGGATGATTCCAACTTGGACACTAAAAAATTACTATCTGCTATGAAAAGTAGTGACAAACCAGTAAAAACGTCTAGCCCTTCCCCAGGGGATTTTTTAAAGGAGTATGAAAAAGGAGAAAATGTATTCGTTGTGACTTTATCTTCTGCATTGAGTAGCACCTATAGTAATGCAGTTTTAGCCAAAAATATAGCATTAGAAAGTAGCGACAAATTCATTCATGTATTCGATTCCTTGTCTGCTTCTATAGGGGAAACATTAGTAAGCTTAAAGATATTTGAGCTGATTGAGGAAAATTTCAAACCTAAGGATATAGTAGAAAAAGTAGAAAAGTATATCAAAGAGATGAAAACTTTTTTCATATTGGAGTCCTTAGATAATTTGATGAAAGCTGGTAGAATTAGCAAGGCCATGGGACATATTGCTTCTATGATATCCATAAAACCCATAATGGGGGGCGACCATGATGGAACTATTAAACTAGTAGAAAAAGTTAGAGGGAGCAAAAAGGCCTTTAGAAGGTTAGTAGATATTATTGGAGAAAAGGGAGAAAACTTTGAAGATAAAATATTAGGAATTGCCCATTGTAATGCTTTAGAAAAAGCTGAAGAATTAAAAGCACAAATAGAGGAAAGATATAATTTTAAAGATATAATAATAGTTGAAACTAGAGGATTAAGCACTGCCTATGCTAATGATGGTGGTATAATAGTAGCCTTTTAAAAACAAACTCTCTAAATAGAGAGTTTGTTTTTTTCTTGGTGGATAAATTGTTCTTTTAGCTTTCCGTGAAGTTCATACTCAGAGTCAGAGATTATGCCTTTTTTTTTCAATACTTCTAATAACTGCAAAAAACTACAACACAACTCATAAAGCTCTTTACCAACTCTATCCACAACACCACCCCATATATTTAATTAATTACTTAATTATACATATATTCGGGAAATCCTTCATAAGAACAAATTATTACGAAAAATTAATATCTAAACTATTATTCTTGAGAGTATTTAACTATATTTATTAACTAAAATACCAAAAATTATATATGCCTACAAAAGGTGAGCAGTATATGTTATAATAATGATAATATATGTTAGATTATGAATTGTTAAAAAATTCGACAGAATTAGACGTGACTTAAGCAAAGGAATATTCATAGTCTTGAAGAACCATATACATAGAAGGATAATTTGAATTATATAAATCCTTTGTGATTTAGGAGATTGCACACTTTTAGCTATATAAGGGCTTTCAATGTATTGTACTATACCTTCCATTGACAGAATGGAGTTCCTAGTGGTATAATACAATATATTAATAATATTCTAAAAAATGAATTATAAAAGGGGGAGTATTTTAAATGAAGAGGAAGTTATCATTATTGTTAGCGCTGGTACTTCTATTAACAGTGTTTACAGCAGGCTGTGGCAACAAGGAAGAACCAGCAGATGTGGTAGAAGAGGATACTGAAGCAGTAGACGAACCAGAAGAAGATGTAGCAGAAGAACCTTCAGAACCAATTGGAGAAGTAACCATTGGTAACTCTACAGAACTAAGCGGTGATTGGATACCCTACTGGACTAATTTAGCATCAGACTATGATATATACAATTTCATTACTGGCTATGGTACAGTAGAGACAACTTTTGAAGGTGAATATGTTATAAACGAAACTGTAGTTGAAAATGTAGAAACCACAGAAAACGAAGATGGAAGCAAAACCTATACCTGGACTATCAAAGATGGACTAACTTATGACGATGGAACTCCTATTACTGCATATGACTATGTTGCATCTGTAATGCTATGGTCATCACCAGTGGTAGGGGAAATGGGAGCAGAAAATACTTATGGCTACTATCTAAAAGGATGGAGTGAATTTGCAAAGGGCGAATCAAAAGTATTTACAGGAGTTAATCTAATCGACGACAAAACTTTCGCTTTAACTATATCAGAAGAATATGTACCATATTTTTATGAGCTAAATGCTGCAAGTGCTGCACCTACAAAGTTAGATTATTGGTTAGGAGATGATGTAGAAATATTAGATGACGGAGAAGGATGCTACTTCTCAGACAACTTCACTACTGAAAACTATCAAGCTAAAATAGAAGAAGCAAGATTTGGAATTTATCCTTCCAGTGGACCTTATGTACTAGAAAGTTATGATGAATCCACTAAGACAGCAGTTCTAAAGGTAAACGACAAATTCCTTGGAAACTATGAAGGAAGAAAGCCTTTAATTGAGACAGTAATCTATAAGAAGATTACCAATGAAACTGCAATAGATGAATTATCCACTGGTGGAGTAGATATACTATTTGGAATAAACGAAGGAGACGTAATAAACGCAGGCCTAGACTTAGTAGATAAAGGTGGATTTGACTACCACGACTATCCACGTTCTGGATATGGTAAGCTAGTTTTCTCTTGTGATTTTGGACCAACTGAATCAGCAAAGGTACGACAAGCTATAGCTCATCTACTAGATAGAAACGACTTTGCTAAAGCCTTTACTGGAGGATTTGGTTCAGTAGTAAATGGACCTTATGGTGAGGCAATGTGGTTCTACCAAGAGACAAAAGCTGAATTAAATGAAAGAGTAAATCAATATCCATATAGTCTAGAAAGTGCAATTGAACTACTAGAGGAAGATGGCTGGGTATATGATGAAAATGGAGGAGAATATAAAGAAGGAATCCGTTACAAGAAGACAGAAAATGGAGAATTAATGCCCCTAGTAATAGAATGGGCTTCCAGTGAGAACAACGCAGTATCAGATTTACTAGTAGTAAAACTACAGGAAAATCCAGATGTGGCAGCAGCAGGTATGAAGATAAATCAAACTGTTATGACTTTTGACGAACTAATTCTATACATGTATAGAGATGGTTCTCAAGGAGACAAGTATGGAGTGCCAACATACCATATGTTCAACTTGGCTACAAACTTTAATCCAACTTATGATTTATCTACAACATATACTACAGATCCTGATCTAGTAAAACAAGGTGCAAATGTTAACCGTATACTAGATGAAGAACTAGAAAAGCTTGCACAAGACATGGTTAGAAAGGATCCAGAAGATAGAGAAGGATTTAAGGCTGGATTTGTTGATTTCATCGTAAGATGGAATGAATTACTACCTGACTTACCACTATACTCCAATATATAT
>JAAYFV010000207.1 GCA_012728075.1 Tissierellia bacterium | reverse complement strand
TGATGAAAATACAGTCATTAGTCTATTAATTTCAAATCTCGCTTCTTTATTTACATTAATTAATATACCTCTAACTGTTACTTTCATCTATTTCACCTACCATAGAAATAATAAGCATAAGTATCATTTCCTTATACTTATTATACCCTCTAAGAACAAATGTTTTAATAAGTTTTGTGATATATTTTAATATTCATTTGATACGTTTTAGCATTATTTTTGTATGCTGCTTACTACCTACTTAATATTTGTTTAGATTATAAGCTACTGTTTAGTATATCATAAAATTATTTTTCCTATTTGTCAATAGCAAAAAAATTCATAGCCTATAAGAAAATTTATATATTTTCATTGATATTAATTTTTATATGATAATGTTTATCATTATCATTTTTGGATATATATATAATAGACAATAACAAAATTATAATATATAAAGGAGAGAGTAACATGGTTTTTAAATTACCTGAATTAAAATATCCTTATAATGCTTTAGAGCCCCATATTGATGCATTAACTATGGAAATCCATTATTCCAAGCATCATAAAGGGTATGTAGATAATTTAAACAAGGCTTTAGAAGGGTATTCTGAATTTCAACAGATGTCAATTGAAGAAATACTAAAATCTATTGATGAACTTCCAGAAGATATTAGAACAGCTGTAAGAAATAATGGTGGTGGCCATTATAATCATACATTATTCTGGGATATTATGTCTCCAGAAGGCGGTGGCAAACCAGAAGGAGAACTTGCAAGAAAAATTGATGAAGATTTAGGTGGATTTGATAAGTTTAAAGAAGAATTTAAAAAAGCTGCCTTAGGAAGATTTGGTAGCGGTTGGGCCTGGTTAATCTTCAATGATAGAAAATTAGAAATAGTATCTACACCAAATCAAGATAATCCTATTTCCGATGGGAAACAACCAATCCTCGGTATTGATGTATGGGAACATGCATATTATCTAAAATATAAAAATATGAGAGCAGATTATATTGATGCTTGGTGGAATGTAGTAGATTGGAAAAAAGTATCAGAAATATATGATAAAATTAAATAATAAATTAATTGAATAAGCTTAATTAATACCACAGCTCCTAACATAATATATTGCATATGCAATATCATATTTGCATATGCAATATATTTGATATATTTTCTTCTTTTGGAACAAGTAATTAATAGAAAAGTATTGACATAGATCCAGTGTCAGATGTTTTGATAGTGAAACTAACTCCTAATTCATCTGATATTTTCCTTCACCCTCATTTTCCTCGATAGTCCTAAGAAACTTAGTTTCATGACAATCAATCTTTTTTTGTTTCTTTCTGTATTATCACCAATGCTATAATAATTTCAATGCATAAAACTGCCCATATTAGTGGATGTACTAATTTTAGTATCGATAGTGCATGAATTGGTCTAGCAAAGTAATACAAAAAGTTATAACTAATAATAGTTAATATTAGTTGAAAAAAAGAAAATATAATAACTTAATTCCTATTTCATTCACCTTTTTTCCTCCCAAAGATTTATATTTATATTATATCATTGTTCGGAATTTAATTGTCCTATTTAGTATAGCCTATCCACACCCGGATATTCGCTGTAGTTATTACCTAATATATCTATCACATCATTAGAACTAACATCTATAATTCTTGAAGAATGACTAAAGGATGTCTTATTCGCAACTAATTTATCTTTTACAAAGAAAGAAGTGGCTAATATTAAAACTGTAAATAAAATAGTAGTAATAGGTTTATTTTTCATTATATGTATCATTTTTTTTCACTTCCTTTTTTACTTCTTTTGTTTTTTATATGTCTTCTAATAACGCCTATTAACAAATATCCAGCTACGAAATATAAATAACTAGATAAGGTAACTTTTCCCTCGGCTATTTTAAGGTAAAAATAGATAGCAATGAGTATAATTATTTCTGTAATTACTTTTAAAATAATACTATTGTCTATGGTTTCTTTACTAAATATGGGTTTGTTCATCCAATCATCATTTTTATTATTTGTTTGATTGTTGTTGTCAATATTATTCATAACAACCCCTCCACAAATAACATGTTCAAATAGATATTTTTTCGTATAACAATTATCGTGCGTTGAGTAATTCTTATTTTATCATTGTTTTAATAAAGCAGTCTTTTGAGTGCATCTTACCATAATATTACTTCAAATACAAGGATATTATCATGAAATTTTTTAAACATCTTTATATGGTATTTTCTCTCCGTCTCTTATTAGGAAAACTTCTTCATCACCTTTATGGGGTTCTATATGGTCCACAACTGTTGCTGGGGCAACTCTTTCAGCCTTCAAGCACTCTACACAGAAAGGTTACTTGTTTAAAACAACTAGGGAACATACAAAAAACTGCACACCCATGTGCATAATTTAGCATTAGGGTGTGCAGTGGTTTCTATTGTATCAATATTTAGTTTATGTATGGTGGAGGCGGTGGGAATCGAACCCACGTCCGAAAATATATCCACAGGAGCTTCTCCGAGTGCAGTCAGTATTTTAACATTCCCTCAGCTAGACTCCTACTGACAGGATTCTAACC
>JAAYFV010000027.1 GCA_012728075.1 Tissierellia bacterium | reverse complement strand
CGTGGGATGTAGATATGGTTATTCCTCTTTCTCTTTCCTCTGGTGCCTTGTCTATATTGTCATAGCTCATTACTTGACCTGCACCTAGCCTTTTATTTAATACTGTTGTTATTGCTGCTGTTAATGTGGTCTTACCATGGTCTACGTGACCTATTGTTCCTATATTTACGTGAGGTTTGGTTCTTTCAAATTTTTCTTTAGCCATTTTCTATTCCTCCTTAATAATTTTGTTCATTAAAGAAAGGACATCGAATTCTTCTACATACCGTTAAAAAATTAAGTACAAGGAAACTGTCCCGGGTGTTTCTTAATTATTATTTTTGGAGCCCATGACCGGACTCGAACCGGTGACCTCTTGCTTACCATGCAAGTGCTCCACCTGCTGAGCTACATGGGCATCTTTTATCCACTGTAACATATTTTACTACCAACATATTTTATTGTCAATAGATAATTTAATTTTCTCTTAATTCAAGGTACCTTTCTAATTTCCGTTTTACCCTCTGCAAAGCATTATCAATGCTTTTAACATGTCTATCTAGCTCATTAGCTATCTCCTGGTATGACTTTCCATCTAAATATGCCATAAGTACTTCCCATTCTAAATCGCTTAGCAATTCTACCATTTGATTTTCCATAGAATACAACTCTTCACTGCTTATTATTAACTCTTCTGGATCAGTAATTTTTGCACCAGATATGACATCTAATAAAGTCCTATCAGATTCTTCATCGTATATAGGTTTGTTTAACGATATATAGGAGTTTAGTGGTATATGTTTCTGTCTTGTGGCAGTTTTAATTGCAGTGATTATCTGTCTTGTTATACAGAGTTCAGCAAAAGCTTTGAAAGAGGTAAGCTTGTCCCTATCGTAATCTCGAATAGCCTTATAAAGTCCAATCATTCCTTCTTGAATAATATCCTCTCTATCGGCTCCAATTAGGAAATAGGATCGAGCTTTCAATCTGACAAAATTTTTATACTTTGTCATTAAATAATCCAATGCCAAGGGATCACCAGATCTGGCTTTGTCTACCACATCTTCATCTTCCATATCATCATAGATAGTCATATCTAATTCATTGTACAATCCTAATCCCACCACATATCCCCTCCAGTGTTCTGTTAAAAGGCAATACCATAATTAACTAAATTATAATTAAATAAAAGATAATAGTCAAGTTATTCCTTCTTTTTACCCCATTCATTAAGTTTTTTTAATGTTTCTTCATCTAATCTTCCCATTAAAACATCATTTTTTGTATTTTCTATCCTCCTTTTATGTTTTATCATTCTTTTATAACTTTGTATTTCCAACTCCAATTCCCTGGCAGATATCCTAGTACCTCCCCTACCTAATATTATCTGTTGCTCCATCCAGTCAGAAGTAGCAACCCTTACCTTTTCTATCCTACCAATATCATCTAATACCCTCTCTATATACTGATCTGCTGTTTCATTTTCTTTAGTGTAAACCACCTCAACCCCTTTGATAGTTTCCTTTTTACCATTATTCCCTTTTACCAGATGGGCATCAAATACTACTATTACTTTGATTCCAGAATAATGTTGATATTCAGACATTATATCCATTAGCTCTTCTCTTGCCACCTCTAAACTTATGCTACTCAACTCCCTTAAATTGCTCCAAGAGTTGATTACATTGTACCCATCAACAAATAGATACTCCTTGTGTCTATTACCTTTTGTTGCCATAGTTTTGTCTTACTACTTCATATATTAGTATTGAGGCAGCATTTGAAGCATTTAAGGACGAAATCTGTCCAAACATGGGAATCTTTAATAGAAAGTCACACTTTTCTTTCACCAACCTAGATATACCTTTGCCTTCACTGCCTATGACCAGAGCCATAGGCCCTGTTAATTCTACATGGTAGTAATCTTCTCCATCTATATCTGCTCCATATATCCAAATACCCTTCTCTTTTAATTCTTCTATTGTATCAGATATATTGGTTACCTTTGTGATTAATATATGTTCTACTGCTCCAGCAGAACTTTTGTAAACTCCTGCTGTCACTTGAGCAGCTCTTCTTTTAGGGATTATTATCCCATGGGCTCCAGCACACTCAGCAGTCCGAATAATTGCTCCTAAATTATATGGATCTTCTATTCCATCAAGTATTAGTATAAATGGAGGTTGATTTAAATTATTGGCTTTTTGTAATATTTCATCTATAGTAGAATATTTATAAGAGCCTATTAAGGCAGCTACTCCTTGATGAACACTACCTTGAGATATATAGTCTAATTTTCTCTTATCTACCTCTTGTATTGTTATATTTCTATCCTTAGCTATGCCTATAATTTTCTTTACAGAACCTTTTAGCTCTCCTTTTGCCACAAGTATCTTTTCTATTTCCTTTTCCGTTTTTAATACTTCCAACACAGGATTTCTTCCAACTATATACTGTTCCTTCATAATAACTCCTACTTTCTATATCTACTTAACTTGTTATTTAGTTCTTTTCATTATAAATTTTTAAACCTCTCCCTAACTTCTAATATGTCCCCGCAAGTCATACTTCCTTCTGGGCAAGGGCCTTTTAAACAAGCTGGACCAGCATCTTTAAATAGATTAGGATAAATTCCCTTTACCAATTTCAACATCTCTATTGCCATATTTCTTATCTCCCATTGAGCGCGGTTGCAAGTTCGAAGCCTAAAAAAATTTAATAGGGTACGGGCATTCATAGTAAACACAATTTTAGTTTCACATGCGTTGGGAAATACATATCTTGCATCTTCTATAGCTTGTTTTTCTGCTTTTTGTCTAGCTTTCTTTTCTGTCATACCTTGCTTTTGTAATTCTTTATAAAACCTTTCAAATAATATATCCGTCAAACGATTATAATACTGCTGATCCTTTTCCATAGCTTCTATAAACAATCTCTTTGCTTCTTCATCTTCTGCAATAGATGGAGGTATTATATATTCAAACTGCTCTAGTTTCACATACCTTTGAGATTGTTGAGAATAGCTAGCTATTCTATGTCTTACTAACTGGTGGGTTAGAGTACGTGAGACCCCCTCTACACCAAAGGTGAAACTTATATGTTCTATGGGGGATTCATGTCCTAAATCCATAAGCATATTTAAAAACTTTTCTACAGTTTCATATTCTAGATTTTTTTCTATATCTCCAATACCCACAGATGAATAGCACAATTTAGCTGCAGAAGCAATCAGTTTTTCACCTTCTGGCGTATATCTTAGTAGCTCAACTTTCAAAGTATTACCCCCTTTTCTTATATCTATATCCTCTTCCATTTTACTCCTTCTTGGGTATCCTCTAAAAGAATCCCTTTTTCCTTTAACTCATTTCTTATCTTATCAGCTAGTTCATAGTTTTTATCCTTTCGAGCTTGAGTCCTTTCCTCTATTAATTTTAATATCTCCTCTTCTAAAATTTCTTCCTCTTTGGATAATATGCCTAATACTTTAGACAATTCCATCAAAGTTTTATAAGTATATTGTATCATATATTTAGGAGTTGATTCACTAAAATTGGTATTAGAATACTTTATTATGTCAAATAGACTGGCTATGGCATCTGCAGTATTTAAATCATCTTCCATACTGTTGATAAAATTAGCCTTGTATATGTCTATTTGTTTAAATATAGCTTTATCCTCTTGATTTAAAGGCCTGTCTGTCCCTTTTTCCATAAGGTACTCTAAATTTTTCTTTCCATTGTACAGTCTCTCTAGAGCATTTTCCAGCTGTTCCATTATTTCCCTACTGAAATTTATTGGATTTCTATAATGGGCAGATATCAAAAAGAAACGCAAAGTTTCCAAATCAAACTCCTTTTTAATATCTCTTACAGTAAAGAAATTCCCTAAGGATTTACTCATCTTTTGATTATCTATGGTTAACATCCCATTATGAAGCCAATAGTTTGCAAAGGGTTTTCCCGTTAAGGTTTCTGACTGGGCGATTTCGTTTTCGTGATGGGGAAACTGTAAATCCTCTCCACCTGCATGAATATCTATGGTATCTCCTAAAAGAGTTTTTGCCATTACAGAACATTCAATATGCCAACCTGGTCTTCCCTTACCCCAAGGACTATCCCACCAAGGTTCTCCTTCTTTGGCTTTTTTCCAAAGTACAAAATCCAATGGATTCTTCTTTTCATCGTTTATTACTACTCGAGCACCAGATATTAATTCTTCTATGTTTTTTTTGGATAGCTTCCCATAGTCCTTTGCATAGTCTATGTTAAAATATACATTGCCATCCACATTGTATGCAGCACCTTTTTCTATTAACCCTTGGATAAATTGAATCATAGGCTGAATAAATTCCGTAGCCCGTGGATGTATAGTCTTTTCTTCATATAAATTTAAACCCTTTGCATCCTCTATAAAGGCCTCAATATATTTATCTGCTATCTCCTTTGCTGTAACACCTTCTTTATTAGATTTATCTATTATCTTATCATCTATATCAGTAAAATTTACCACATATTTCACATCATATCCTTTGTATATAAAATACCGCCTTAAAGTATCAAAAACTACCAAAGGACGTGCATTACCTACATGGATATAATCATATACTGTAGGACCACATACATAAATAGTCACTTTCCCTTCTTCAATTGGTATAAATTCTTCTTTTCTCCTAGTTAAAGTATTGTATAGCTTCATTTAAAATCCTCCCCTCTTTATTCAATGTACAATGCACAGTTCACAATTACTAGATCTAAAAAATTGTATATGTGAATTGACAAAAACCGCCTCTAATTAAAGAGACGGCTGATCCGTGGTTCCACTCTATTGGAGGAATATCCTCCACTTTTTTTGCGTATAACGACGCAATCCGTATTACCCTACTATATTCAGGCCATAGGTTCAAAGGTGCATTTCAACTTTAACTTGACCTAAGAGCCTTTTTCAGCCTATGAAAGCTCCTCTCTTTTAGATTGCTAAAGTCTACTTTTCCTCGTCTTAACCTTGATTATAAATCCTTTTTTATAAATTTACATTAATTTAATATGAACTTAAAGTTATATTAATATAAAGTTAATCTAATCCTTTAAATAGTATTTCTCTACATATTCTATTCTATTTAATATATTTTGTTTACCTAAAAGGTATATAATATTTACCAACTCTGGTCCATGGGTATTCCCTGTTAAAGCTACTCTTACTGGCATAAATAGTTTTTTACCTTTTATTCCCGTTTTTTTCTGTATATTCTTCATAAATCCTTTCGCATATTCTTCATCTATTTCCTCTATGGATGCTAATTCCTCTTTAATTGCCTCTAGAAGGAGTGGTACCTGCTCTTGTTTTAATACCTCCAAAGCCTCATCTCCTTCTAGTTGGATTTGGTCTTTAAAGAATATATCTACCTTATCTACTACTTCAGAAACTGTAGATATGCCTTCCCTTACTGTGTCAACCATTACCTTTAACCAATCAAAATACTCTTTTGCAAATTTTTCATCTATATAACCAGCTTCTATTAAATAGGGTATAGCTAATCTTGTTAATTTATCTAGATCATATTCCCTTATATGATGAGCATTTACCCAGTCCAATTTGTCCTTATCAAATATTCCTCCTGTTTTGGATACTCTTTCAAAGGAAAACTCCTTTATTAATCCTTCCATATCAAATATTTCTTCATTGCTCTCTGGGCTCCAACCAACTAAAGCTAGATAATTAACCAATCCTTCTGGCAAATATCCTTTTGCCTTAAAATCATCTACTGAAACGTCTCCATGGCGTTTGCTTAGTTTTTTCCTATCCTTATTCAACACTGTAGGTAAATGAACATAAGTGGGCTTTTCCCATCCAAATACTTCATATAGATATACATGCTTTGGTGTAGAAGGTAGCCACTCTTCTCCCCTAACTATATGGGTAATATTCATAAGATGGTCGTCTATTACTACAGCCATATGATAAGTAGGATATCCATCGGATTTCAACAATACCTGATCATCTAAGTCCTCCGTATTTATAACTATATCCCCCCTAACCATATCATGAAATTTAATATCCTTGTTATGGGGTAGTTTTAATCGAACTACATATTCTTCTCCATTTGCTATTCTTTGTTTTGCTTCTTCAAGGCTTAAACTTCTACAAAATCCGTCATATTTCGGGATTAAACCCTTTATCTTCTGTTCTTCTCTAACTTTATCTAATCTTTCCTTAGAACAAAAACAATAATAGGCATCTCCTTTTTTTACCAATTCATCTACATATTTTCTGTATATATCCAATCTTTCTGACTGAATATAAGGCCCATAAGGACCTTTTTGAACTATTTTCCCATCTTCTAAAAAGACCCCTTCGTCATATTCAATACCTGCCCATTGTAAAGACTCTATTAAATTTTCAATGGCTCCCTCTACATATCTAGTCCTGTCTGTATCCTCAATTCTCAATATGAATTTACCACCATTGTGTCTTGCAAATAAATAATTATATAAAGCAGTCCTAAGCCCTCCTATATGGAGATACCCTGTAGGGCTTGGTGCAAATCTAACTCTAACTTCTTCCAAAGCTATTACCTGGTTTCTAAAATCATATTAAATAGTATCAATATGATTTTTCACTTAATAATATGTGGTAGCGTCACAGTATTCAGCTTCTAGGGTATAGTCTCTTAACTATAAATCTCATAAAGCCTTATTTACATTTTGTAGATAAGTACAATAAGATTAAAGGTGTTACCTTTCCCTTTAAATATATATAGATTGTTAAAGGCTTTTCCTTCT
>JAAYFV010000228.1 GCA_012728075.1 Tissierellia bacterium | reverse complement strand
CTGCTATACCCTCTAAGGCTTCTTTTAATTTATATCCATCTACTTTTGATATAAGTATGACAACAAAACTTAAATCAAAATTTTCATCTTCTGTATCCTCTACTGGAGGATTTGAGTATATTATATCCCCCATAGACTCTAATGTGTTAAATATTATAAAGGCTCTTGCAGATTTTAACACACATTTAGGATTTAAATTGATGGTTATTTTGTAAGAACTAAAACCTTTTTTTTCTGCCTCTTTCATAGCATTTATTGCATATTGATTTAAGGATGTCTCTTCTTTATTATTGGGTATGATACCATCATTCACTGTTAGTTGAACTTGCTCCTTCTTAGTTATGCTACGCAACCTATTTATCAAATTATCATAACTATCTTCCTCTTCCTCTCCATTTACTGCTATGAAATTTACAGAATACTCTAGTACGTCAAAACATTCAAATATTATATCAATTATATCCTCATTTAGTTTAATGGTATTGTTTCTTATTTCTTGCAGTACATTTTCCATCTCATGGGTTAAGTTTGAAATATTATTAAAACCCATGGTCCCAGCCATACCTTTTAATGTATGTGCAACTCGAAAAATCTCATCAATCAAAGATCTATTAGTAATATCCTTTTCTAATTCTAATAATGCTTCATTCATAATCTGCAAATGTTCCTTAGTCTCCTCTACAAACAGATCTATATACTGATTAAAATCTAGATCCATCATTACACCCCCACTATACTTACGATTTCATTAGCAATATTATTCAAAGGAACTATTTTATCTATATGATTGGTATCAATAGCAGACTTAGGCATACCAAATACTACGGAAGTTTCCTCATCTTGAGCTATTGTGTAACCATTGGACTTTTTAATTTCAACAATACCTTTAGATCCGTCTGTTCCCATGCCAGTCATAACGATTCCCATCTTATTATATCCTTTGATATTTGCTACCGATTCCATCAATATATCTGCAGCAGGTCGTAAACCCATTATTGGTGGTTCTTTACTTAATCTTATGACATTTTTATCTCCTTCTTTAATTACTCTCATATGAAAATCCCCTGGTGCAATATAGCAATAACCCTTTTTTAATACATCCCCTTCCTCTCCCTCTTTTACATTTATCTCAGATATATCATTTAACCTATCAGCTAAAGATTTAGTGAAATTAGCAGGCATATGCTGCACTACTAATATAGTTGCATTTATATCCTTATGCAATAAGGGTATAACATGTTGCAATGCTCTAGGCCCTCCTGTTGATGTAGCTATTGTAACAATATAGTCATAGCTAGTCTTTTCACTTGAAACTTTATAAGCTTGTCCTGCTACTTTAGGTATAACTCCTATGTTATCTGGTTTTACTTTAGATATAGCAGCTGCTTTAATCTTGTCAGTTATTTCATATTTTATAGTTTTGTCACTAAGTTTAAACATATTCTTGGGTTTTGGTATAAAATCTACAGCACCGATTTCTAGTGCTTTTAATGTATAGTATGCCTCCTTCTCAGTATGATTACTAATCATAACTACAGGAATGCTATATTTTTCTACTATATATTTTAATGTGGTAAGCCCGTACATTATGGGCATTTCAATATCCAAAGTAATTACATCAGGTTTTAATAATGGAATTTTTTCCAAAGCTTCTTGTCCATTTTTAGCTTCTCCTACTACTGTTATTTCATCATCTTCTTCTAATATATCTTTTAAAATTCTACGCATAAACAAAGAGTCATCAACTAGCATCAGTTTTATCAATTAGATCAGCCCTTTTTCTATTAAAATTCGTTCTTTCTTAAAAATAAATTTTATAATAATATCTCTATTTTGTTCGCTAATATCAATAAAATCAATACCTAAACTATACTTATAGTCAAAAGTATCCACTTTTTCAATACGAACTACTTTCCCTTTTATACCTATTGGATTCTCCTCAATATTAAATTTACATCTAACTATATCTCCCACATCATGTTTATAGTTAGAATATAACCTAAACCCGCTTCCGCTAATATCTTTAGTCTTACATTCTTCAATCAAGATCTCATCTTCTGCCTTTGTCTTTAAAACAAACTCTTTTATTACAGGAATGGAGATATTGAACCTATAATACCTTCTCATCTGATACTTTTTTATATTGGATATTTTTTGAATCTCTAAAATATAAATGTTTTTATATTCTCTTCTTATGACCAATGCGTCAAAAGCATATCTACCTTTGTTTTTAACAACATAACTTATTTTGATCTTCTCACCTTTGTGCATTGGTATTATTTGATTCTGCCAAATTGGTCCACTTATCAAGTAGTTTCCTTCATTGATAATATCTAATATTTGACTAGGATAGGTTCTCTCACTTTTAGTAGTTATTTTAATGATCTCTATTCTATCGCCAATATTAATACCATCTTTTCTTTTGTTCACCTTATCTACCTCTTCTAAATAATAGATCTTTTAATTTTTGAACAAATCCAGGTTCTTCCGTCTTCTTATCATACTCATTTGGATTTACAAACTTCAATGCAATAACATTCATTTTTTTAGATATATTTGATGAAGAATTGAGTATTAAAAAAGGTTGCTGAATCTTTACTGCTTTGTTCACTATAGCATCTCTTTTAAGATATCCTAGATAGTTTAAGTTCACATCTAAAAATTTTTTTGACACTTTGTTTAGTTTATTGAATATACTTACACCTTCTTGCCTATTCTCGACAATATTTGCAACTATATTTATTTTACCTTTATATCCATTAGTTGTCAAAGCCTTTATCATCGTATATGCATCCATTAAAGAAGTAGGGTCTGGAGTTGTTATTAATATAGTTTCATCTGAAGCCATTACAAAATCAAGGACAATATTGGAAACTCCAGCACCAGTATCTATTATTATGTAATCCATTTCAAACTCTAATTTTTCTATTTCTCCTAACAACCTATTTGTATTTTTTTTATCCATCATAGATAGTTGATGAATTCCCGAACCACCAGATATTATTTTTACGCCTTCTGGACCTTCTCCAATTATATCATGGATATCCATATCCTTTTTTATCAAATCCATAATGGTGTATTTAATATTTATGCCTGTCAATATTTCTATATTTGCTAGTCCGATATCTGCGTCTAATATTAATACCCTATATCCTAGTCGTTTGAGAGATATGGCTAAATTAACAGCAAAATTAGACTTTCCTACTCCCCCCTTTCCACTGGTAATTGCTAATACTTTAGCTTTATTTCGTGATAATTTGATGTTTTTTTGAACTCTATTTTCCATGATATTTCTCAGTTTTTCAGCTTGATCTTTCATACACATTCTCCCCAATAAGCCAACTAACCACTTTGTCTTTATCAAATACTTCTATATCATCAGGTACTTTTTGGCCTGTAGTTATATATGATATTGGTTTTTTAGTTAAAAATTTAGCATTTAGTATATTTCCATAACCATCAGCTTCATCAATTTTTGTAAATATAATACTATAATCCTCGATAAAATCATAATGATCAATTATAGATTTTAATGTGTTATAGTTTGTAGTCCCACTAATGACTAAATATGTCTCCTTGTTTTTAATAGATTTCATTATGTTAAGAATCTCATCCTTTTCATTTACGTCCTTGTGGTTTTTCCCTGCAGTGTCCACCAATATAATATCCTTTTCCCTAAAGTTTACTAAAGCTTTAAACATATCCTTCTCATCATATATAATCTCTAGTGGTAACTTTAATATATCACTATAAGTTTTTAATTGTTCAACTGCTGCAATCCTATATGTATCTGAAGTAATTAGTCCAACATTATATTGATTCTCTATAACCAATTGAGCTGCTATCTTTGCCAATGTTGTAGTTTTCCCAACACCTGTAGGCCCAATAAAGAATATTATCTTTTGATTTGTTTTACTTAAATCTAAAGGTTTTGCATCACCTAAATATTCCATCAATGTATACTTAACAATGTTTCTTATATCTTTCTCATCTTTATTGATATGTCAACACTTTTTTGGACATATTTTAACCGAACAATTTATATAAATTCCTATGAATTTGTTTGCAATTCTAAGATTATTTATTTGCTCCAGTCAAGGGTAAATAAACTCGCTATCGCTCGCCCTTGACAGGATCAAAAATAATCTTTTTATATGGATGCAAATTCACAGGAAATTCTATTCTCAAAATTCTTTAAAACTAACTGCTTTTCCTTATATTCCCTTGGTGTTAAATAGTCTAATGAGCCATGTAATCTGTGATTATTATACCAATTTATATAATCCATTAATTCAATTTCCAACTCCCTCAAACTATTGAATTTCTTACCTTTTATACACTCAGTTTTTAATATATTATTGAAACTTTCGGCTGGTGAATTGTCATACGGACAGCCCTTGGTGCTTAATGATCTTTTGATTCCAAAAGTAGAAATTATTTCATCTATTAATTTATTTTTAAATTCATTACCTCTATCAGTATGAAATATTTCTATTTCAGATAAAGGGTATTTACAACTAAGGAATGCCTGGTATACAAGTTCTGCATCTTTATTTTCCCCAGCAGAATATCCTATAACCTCTTTGTTGTGTAAATCTAGCAAGGTACATACATAGCACCATTTATTATTAACCCTTACATAGGTAAGATCGCTTACTACTACTTCTAACTTTTCTCTATCATCAAATTCTCTATCTACCACATTTTCTATTTTATCTTCATTACATTTGCTTTTTCCTACCTTATATTGTGCTACAGTGTAATTAGATACCAAGGAATATTTTTTCATGATATTGCCTATTTTTCGCCTAGAGACAACAATTCCCTTGCGTTGCAATTCCTTTTTTATTTTCCTAGTTCCATAATTATTTCTACTTTCCCTAAAGATTTTAATAATTTTATTTTCCAGTTTTATTTCTTCTTCAGAAACCTTGTTATCTTTTTTTCTTTTATCTAGATGATAATATACAAGGCTTCTTGGGACCTTAAGAAGTTTACACATTGCGTTAATACTGTATTTATCCCTATTAGAGATAATTAGGTCTATTTTCTGCCTAGTATTAACGCTGCCTGCTTTAAAATATCATTTTCCATTTCCAGCTGCTTTACTTTTTTTCTTAGTTCAATTAATTCTTTTTCCTCTTCAGTTCTATTATCATCAATATTAAATGATCCTGAATCATTATATCTTTCTACCCATGTTTTTATAGTGGATTTTGCAATTCCGTATTCCCTGTTGATGTCTGCCAAAGGTTTACCATTATTATATAGGGCTACTATTTGTTTTTTAAAATCTACCTCATAACGTTTAGCCATTTAAATTCCTCCCAAATATTTATATTTTTATTATATCATTGTTCGGAATTTATTTGTCCTATTTAGTATAGCCTATCCACTATAATCTGAAAATGTGGGGCAGTATTAGTCATTCCCTTTTGAGTTTCAATTCCTTATAGGTAGACTATAATCGATTGTAGATATGGGTATGAGATTAGCAGCAGCAGGGTTTCAATTCCTTATAGGTAGACTATAATCTATATATAGAGTAATATAATCGGTATAGTAACACAGTAGTTTCAATTCCTTATAGGTAGACTATAATCGGAAGCACATCTGCCTAGGAGTGTATGGGGGCTAGCTGGGTTTCAATTCCTTATAGGTAGACTATAATCATCACTGCTTTTCCTTCTGGTATTTCTGTAGATTGAAGTTTCAATTCCTTATAGGTAGACTATAATCACTTCTGG
>JAAYFV010000206.1 GCA_012728075.1 Tissierellia bacterium | reverse complement strand
GGTAAGGAGTTTTAAAAAATGACAGATTATGGATTTGAGAATTTAGAATATTCAGTAGAAATATTAAAAAGGATACAAAAGACTCAATATGATAAGATAAAAATTGCTGCGATAAAAATGGCAGAAGTAGTGGAAAAGGGGAATGCTATATTTGCCTTTGGTTGTTCCCATGCAGGTATAATAACAGAAGAGCTTTTTTATAGAACAGGCGGATTTGCTCTTATCAACCCTATATTTAATCCAACCTTAATGTTAAATACCAGGCCTGTAACTATGACATCAAAGGCAGAAAGGCTAG
Organism: Tissierellia bacterium; assembly: GCA_012728075.1. GTDB lineage: Bacteria > Bacillota > Clostridia > Tissierellales > Tepidimicrobiaceae > Keratinibaculum. The sequence continues at coordinate 16,883 of JAAYFV010000206.1, read as the reverse complement.
AGGGATTTGGATAAGATATAATAGATGAAAGTCCTCTACAAGATGGAGATTTAATAATCATCCGCTCTGTATCAGGAAGAAATCCAGTAGTAATTGATGCTGCAGTGGAAGCTAAAGACAAAGGTGCATTTGTAATTGCTATAACCAATATGGAATATTCTCAGAGAGTGAATTCTAGACATTATAGCGGAAAAAGACTTTTTGAAGTAGCTGATTTGGTTATAGATAATTGTGGTGACTTTGAAGATGCTGCTATAGAAATAAAAGGATTTGAGCAAAAAATAGGTGCTACTTCCACCATTGCAGGAGCAGCTATAGCTAATGCCATAGTTGTTGAAGCTTCGGGGATATTGCATTCTAAAGGTATAGAACCGCCTATATTCCATAGTGCTAATGTAGATGGTGGAGATGAATTTAATAAAAAGATGATGGAAAAATATAAAGATAGAATATACTATTTATAATAAAACTAAGCTTTAGTGTTAGGCATTAACATATTAATTTATTTATGGAAAATAAGTAATAATAATAAAAAAAGAACCCTATGCTTAAAATTGATGGGGTTCTTTTTTACTTGACGGTATTTCTTATTCTATAGATAGTATACATAAGTTAATTAATAAAAATACGAATCAAAAAACTTTTTCTAGGTTTTGGTTTTAAAATCTTTGTATATTTGTTATAATATATTGTGTAGATGAGAAATTTGGTGATTCACATGGATGAATATATGGGAGCTTATTTTATTATGTTTCCCCATTAAAGAATAATAGATAAATTTGGTACCCTTTTTGCTTTTTCCTAAGGGTGCCTGCTCCCATTTTTTATAGTTTTTTAAGTTAAGATTGTAAATACTATTACCTTAGTTTAAAGTATTTACCATAATAGTAGTTTTTCCAACCTAAATAATTTTTTAGACGCTTTTCCAATACTTCTTTATACCTTTCCATCTCTAATACATCTTCCTCTGGAGTAGGATCTAGGCTGTATTTATTTCTGACAAAGATTTCAGTTATGTCTTTTATACCTTTTTTTCCAAAAGTATAAAATCCATAGGATATTCTGTGGGCATATTCATAATGGGTTTCTCCAGGATTTTGAGAGTAACCTAATAGTTTATTAAGTTTTGTGATTTCATTATATAGATAGATTACCTTTTCTTTATTAGGTAGTTTTTTAATTTTGGATTCTCTATGCTTTATTTGAATAAATCTTATCAAAAATCTCACAGTGATTAATAATAATATAGTGGCAACCAATATTATGGGCATTCTTTTAGGGAGTTTTGGCAGAGTATCCTGGCTTGTTTCATCTACAGTAGTTTCTATATTGCCATTTTTTAGCTGTTCATTGGAATTAATAACTGGCATATTCATATCTTCGACTAAATCTTCCTTTGTTTGGCTAGAGTCTGTATTCTGTGAAGTTCCAATTGCTACTTCATTATCATAGCTTTCATTCCTAGCTCTACCTACAATTGGATAGGCTGGGGTAGGTTCAAAGGTTATCCATCCTATAGGTTCAATAAAGGCTTCTACCCAAGCATGGGCATTTTTTTGCCTTACTATATATGTGTTTTTTCCTATTAATTCTTGAGCTAGATACCCTTCTACATATCTACTTGGTATGCCTTCTAGACGGAGCATTACAGCCATAGATGTGGCATAATAGGTGCAGTAGCCTTCTTTTGTTTCAAATAGGAAGTAATCTACAAATTCTCGATTTTTAGGAACCTTTTTTACATCTATATTGTACTTGTAATTTTTACGAAGATGTTCTTCTATTGCTAAAGCTTTTTCTAAATCTGTATTTGAGTTTTTTACTATTTTCTTTACTAGTTTTCTTGTATCTTCTGTTATCTTGTCTTCTGGTAACTGGAGATATAAGTTTAGATTATTTATATTTCCTTTTCTATTATCTACTCCTAATTTTATTAGCTCTTCAGGTCTATGGGGTTTGAGGATTTTTACAGTATAGTTTTCTCCAGAGTAGACTCCTTGAGGTAAGGCTATCTCGTAGTCTGGGCTTAATTTTATTTGGTAGTCTCCTTTAAAATTTACCGATATTGGCCTATAGGGACTAAAAAGGGTTGTTGAGGAAAAGGAATGGTTGGTGATGTTTACCTTGAGTTCCTTATAGTAGGTTTCTCTATCATTTTTTGGGATATGGCTAAAATCCTCACCTAGCCAGTATTCCTCCCAAGTAGTTTCTTCAGTTTCCCAGGAATGGCCTGTATAGGTATGGCGTACATTACCTCGTAGATAAAAGGGTCCATCTCCTTTAACAGTCATTACCGTTTTATCCCTTAGGCGTACTGGACCTCCTAGTCTAGAAGTATCCTCTTGATACCCTGTCATTGAAAATTGAAAATTAGAGGCTTTACCATATCCTCTACTAAAGGTATTAGCAGATCGAAGGTCTTCCATACCAGGGAAAATATCATATGCTTTGTTTTGAAGCCAAGTCCATTGGATGTAATTTGGGTTTTTTGGTAGTATAAGGCTTATTGTTACTATGAGTAAGCTATATAGTATTATAGTTTTTATCCAGGGGGTGTAGGTTTCCTTAAAATTAGTATGGGTTTTATAGTATTTATCTAAACCTATTAGTATAAGGAATAGGAAGAAAAACAAAGCCATCATCCAATAGGCTTCATCAAAATAGACATACCAATAATATAGAAAAGCTCCCATATATACAGGTAATAATAAGAATAATCTTTTGTTCTTGAATATTACAAAAGCAGTATATAAAGAAACTAATACTATGAGGAAGCTCCAAAAAGGCAATATATTATTAGAGGCTAAATCCCTTATACCAGTTAAATAGTCCACTATATTTTTAAATAGATAATATACCCTATCCAGTACTAGTGTCATAGTATTGGGAAAATAGTAGTTTATCAATATGCTTATTAAAAACAGTATTACTAGTAAGATATATAAGAAAATGGGGTTTAATAGGGAAAATTTAATTAAGCCACTTATGAATATTACCATAAATCCTTGTAATAGTATATTTAATTCTATATCCATAGCTATTCCAAATAGATATACTAGGCTAAATATCATGGATGAATATATGATATTTTCTATAATTTTTTGTCTTTTAGTTATAATTTTATCCATATTGTTCCTCCAATGTTTCTTTTACATTAGAACTATAATCCAATAGATATAAAGGAATACCTTCTTGTCTTAAGATGTATTCAATGGAAAGATCTAAATACCCTGTGTTGTTTTCTACATCAGCTATGATAATAAATATAGGTTTAATATTTTTTGTCTTTAAAAGTATTCCTAAGGCACCCATGGATTTATCTAAATTAGGAGTTATGATTATGACGGTGGTATCTTTTCTAATGGTATCTATCCTAGATGTGATAAAATTAGTAAATTCCATGGTACCATTTCCTCTAAATTTAGCTAAAAAGGTTAAAAAAGGTTTTATATGAGATTTTTGCTCTCCTTGTATTTGGATAATATCTTCTTGGTATTGAGTTTCAAATTTTATAGGTATGTTTTGATTTAGGTAATAGTTTATAATACTAAGAGCTACTTCCACTACTTTGTCTTCTAGTCGTCTATCTAGGTCTTTTAAGAAATGCTTTTGGTAATTGTCTATAAATATTGCCACATGAGCATCTCCACGGTTTTCATATTCCTTGACCATCATATGGTCTAATTTTGCTGAAAGTTTCCAATGGATGGATTTTACCGAATCTCCATCCCTATAATCCCTTATAGAGGATATTCTGCTTCTATCCTGAAAGGCTGGATCTTCGACTAGTAGTTCCCCTGATTGTTCTACTGCAGTTATTCTAAAAGTAGATAGTTCTATTGTTTCAGGATATACTAAAAGGGAGGTTTTAGTGGTGATATTTTTCTTTAAAGAGTATATACCAAAAATATCTCTTACGATTATTTGTATTTCTCCTAATTCATAGTATCCCCGTTTTTTTAATACCAAAGTTTCCCTATGGAAGAAGGATTCTTTAGGGTTTAAGGTTGTGGTGATTTTAGGAGAATCTTTACCTGTCAGTTGCTTTTCAATAGGGCTTTGGATTTCTATATAGGGAATGAAGAAGCTGCTATAATTGTTTATCTGGTAATCTATATCTATTTTATCCCCTGCATATAAGGTACCTGTTGGAATTTGGACGGTGCCTTTTATTTTATTTAGTATAATTAGGCTATGGATTAACGGGATTAAGAATGCCAGCAATAATATATATAATAGAAAATAAGGGATTACTCCACCAACGAATAATACGAAGAACAATACTATTGAAAATAATATAATGAAGCTTTTTATATTATTCATAGGATATCACCGGAATAAATACTTGATTGAGGACCTCCTCTAGTATTTCATCTAAAGTTTTTCTTTCTATACGAGCCTCTGGAGATAGGATTAATCTATGGTTTAGTACTGGTGGAACCATATTTTTTGCATCATCGGGGATTACATAGTTTCGTCCTTCTAAAAAGGCTTTGGCTTTTGATGTTTTAAGTAAATCTATGGAAGCCCTAGGGCTTGCTCCTAGTTGCAAATCCTTACAGTTTCTTGTAGTATTGGCTATATTTATTATATATTCTAATATATCGTCATGAACATTTATACTATCCACCATAAGCTGCATATTTAATATATCCTCTTGGGTTACCACAGGTTCTATATCTTCTAGGTTTTTGATGGATTGGTGGTTTTTTAATATTTCCATTTCGTATTTCATATCTGGATATCCAATGGATAAACACATTAAAAATCGGTCTAGTTGGGCTTCGGGTAGGGGGAAGGTTCCTTGATATTCTAAAGGGTTTTGTGTAGCTAGTACAAAAAAAGGCTTCTCTAAAGTATAATCTCCTTCTTCTGTAGATATTTCTCCTTCTTCCATGGCTTGTAGAAGGCTAGATTGGGTTTTGGGAGATGTACGGTTGATTTCATCTGCTAGAAATATTTGATTAAATATGGGGCCTTTTTTAAATACAAATTCACCTTTGTCCTTATCATATATGCTAACGCCAATTATATCTGAAGGCATTAGGTCTGGAGTAAACTGTACTCTTTTGTAGGATAGATCCATGCTTTTGGCTAGAGCTTTTACCAAGGTAGTCTTTCCCACTCCAGGGATGTCTTCAATTAATATATGGCCTCTAGCAAGTATGGCTATTAATACTTTTTCAATAACATCATCTTTTCCTAGGATGACTTTCTTTATATTATCTAAAATATCTATGGCTTTTTTATTATCCATTTTATCCCTCGCTTTTGTCAAAATAGTCTAAATTATTACTACTTTATATTTTATACTTTATTTAATTGGTGTTCAAGGGAAAACAAAGGCAAAATATTAGAGTTGGCACTGACTTATTAGTATATGAGCCTTTGTTTTTAAAGACATAATTGTAGATTAATACACATCATTCAATTGTTTATTTTGTTAAAAATATATATTTAAACTATTGAAATGAAAAAGATTGAATTAATCAATATATTATTGGCATAAATTGTATTAAAAAAAATAGTCCAAGCCTTCATAAGTAGACAGAATTTTTAGTAAATATTATATATCATCATAATACTATACAACATATCATTAATATTTATCAGAGAGGAGGTGGGGGCTTGAGAAAGACACACATATTGTATAGAGCTATTGCCTTGGTATTAGCAGGGATTATCATAGCATTGGGATTTACTCTAACCAATACTTATTCATGGTTTACTGATAATAGGGATGGTCATGGTAAAGTGATTGCCACCTCTAGAGAAGATATAATAGCCCATATGGAAGTGTACTATAGAGGGGATACTCCAGTACTTAAATTAATAAAGGGAGATGGAGTAGAGTATACTCCAGTAATATTTTTTTCGGTGGAAGGGGATGCGAAGGATTATGTACTCCATGTGAATTCAGTCAAATTATATGATGAGGTAGAAGTACCTATTGTACCAAATATTAATCTACCCCAGGTTTTAAGTTTGATAATAGGGGGGAAAGATGAGATTGAAGGAAGTATTAGGGTCAAGCATTTGAACGAATTTATAGATGAAGACCTGGAGATTAGTTTTTCTAAGGAATATCTGCTAAAACGATATTTTTTAAATATGGGATTGGATAGTTTAAATGGATATTATCTTTCCCAAGGGGAACAGATGGAGCTAATGGAATTAGTTAAAGATACCCTTCTTTATGTTGGAAGATATTTAGAATGGGAGCCTGTAGATTGGGAAGAAGGGGAAGATTGGATAGGGGAAGCAAATATTTCTCCTGAACAAGCAGGGCTAATAGATATAATAGCTCCTAATCTATTGGATTATAATGAAAGGCTATACGAAGTATTTGATATTACGCTAGGAAACTTGAAATTAGCTATGGAAAAGATAAATATATTGGAAGAGGAAAAGGAAATATTGTTGACTAGGATAGCAGGATTAGAAGAGGAAAATGAAGCTCTATTAACTAGAATATCTGGGCTAGAAGGAGAGAATGCTTCATTAATTGGTCATATATCCAGTTTAGAAGCAGAAATCCAAAAATTGAGGACAGAACCAAAGGGGAATAATGGAACACAGAAACCTGTAGAACAAAAGGATGAAGAGAAATTAGATCTTATATTGGAAGATGAAGGGGAAGAGAAAGGACCAGAGGAGCCAATTTTAGAATCGGATATATTGCCTGAGTGAAGGTTACATACTGTTTAGGGAGGTATTGTCATGAGAAAATTTTTCCATTGGATAGGGAATATAGTGTTGGCTATATTGTTGATACTGGTATTGCTAATGGTGGGAAGTAAACTTACAAAATCCGATGATGTATTGGGTTTTACTCCTTTAAAAGTATTGACTGGTTCTATGGAACCTGCTATAAAGGCTGGGGATTTAATAATTGTAAAGGATATAGACAAGTCTAATATTAGAGAAGGGGATATTATCACCTATAAAACTAATACTACTGCTTTTGTTACCCATAGGGTGGTAGAGGTAATAGATGAAGAAGGTAATACAATGTTTAGAACAAAAGGCGATGCTAATAATATTGAAGATAAAAATTTGGTAAGAAAAGAGGCTGTAGTGGGGAAATATATATTCCGTGTACCTGCTTTTGGATATTTGTCTGACTTTATGTCTAAGCCTTTAGGATTTATTCTTTTATTTGTATTACCTTTATTCATACTGTTAGGAAAGGAAATTGTAAATTTTAGCAAAGCCTAAATATCCCAGGGCGATATAGGAGGTGAATATTTTTAAACATGGGATTTATGAGGTTACTATAAAAAAGGGGGATAAGATTTATGGATAAGAAAAAAAGATTAAGTATATTTTTAATATTGACATTGGCATTATTATTGGCATTGGGAACTATAGCATATTATACCAAGACTTTTACTAGTGATAATAATAAGGTAAGGGCAGCTAGATTTGAAGTAGATTCTAATGGTACATTAGATGGAAATGAAAAATTTGATCTAAGTGATAATCCAATTTATCCAGGAATAGATGAGGACATATACGAGTTTGAAATAGACAAAAAGAATACTGAGGTACCAGTGAAGTATTTTATAACTGTAACTCCTTATGATGAATTGTTTGAGCCTGTAGCTGAAGGAGATAGTCCAGTTAATGTTACAGTACTTAGAAAAGTTGGAGAAGATTGGGTAGATATAGGTGGGCTAGACGAAGTAGAGATAATTCCAGATGAAGTGGTAGAGAAGTTTAAGATTCATATGAAATGGGAGCACTCTGACTATGATATAGAGTATCAAGGAAAACCAGGAAAGGTAATGATAAATGTAGTAGCAACTCAGATAGATGGGGAGCTAGAAGGGGATAACAAATTGGTAGAAGCAGTGTTTTTAGAGTATCCATATTTAAAGAATTTTGGCTATGTTAGGATACAAGTTAGAGATATAGAAGGAGCAGCTAAATATAGAGTACAGTTTTTCTATAATGATGAACATGAGGGTAGAGTTCCAGAGTGGACTGAAATTATGAATATTGAAGGGGATGATTATAAATCAAACACAATATTCTATTTGCAGGGGACAAAGTAAACATAGAAATATATGCAGAGGATGGGGAAACATTGCTCCATACCTTTAGCGATGTAAAATTGATTAGACAATAATATATAAAACCCTTTAAGGCTTTTACCTTAGAGGGTTTTCCCATAAAACAAATATTAATAAAAATAAATTACAAAGGGGATGTTTGTATTGAGAAAGTTTAATAAATTTTTATCTATTTTCCTCATATTAGCCCTATTATTGCCAGGGATTGTATTTGCAGAGAGGGAGACAAGTACTATTGATGCCAAAAAAACAGTGGAAGAAAAAATGATTAAAGAGTTCAAACCTATTTTGGACAATATGAAGATACCTGTTAAAGATAATCTAGATGAATTTTTTAAAGATGACGATGAGGTTAGAATTATTGTAGAATTGAAATCTAAACCCTCTATAGTATATGCTACAGAAAGGAATGTAAGTTATGAAAAATTATCTATATCAACTGTAGATGATATAGAGAGAAAAATTGACAATGAACAACAAAAGGTCAAAGCTAATATTTTGGCAAACAAGGTAGATATGGAGTTTCTTCATAGTTTCAATACAGTATTTAATGGATTTAGTGGTAAGGTCAAATATGGGGATATTCCAATTATTGAAGGATTGCCTTCAGTAGAAAAGGTCTATATAGCCAATGAGTACGAAAGGCCTAAAATAAAATTAGATATGAATTCATCCAACGATATGATTGGTTCTATACCAGCATGGAGAGCAGGATATATGGGTGAGGGTACTGTAATAGCAATTATAGATTCTGGCATTGACCCAAGCCATAGGGATATGGTGCTTAGTGAAGATACCAATCCAAAGCTTACAAGGGAATTGGTAGAAAGCAAGGATTTGTTAGGAAAGTATTTTACTGAAAAGATTCCCTATGGATACAACTATTACGATTTAAACGATGAAATAGTAGATTTAGGGCCTGATCCTTCTATGCATGGGATGCATGTAGCTGGTATTGCAGGAGCAAATGGGGATTTGGAAAATGGTGGTATAAAGGGTGTAGCACCTGAATCCCAATTATTAGCTATGAAGGTGTTTTCCAATGACCCAATTAATAGTTCGACTTTTTCCGATATATATATAGCTGCAATAGATGAATCGGTAAAGTTAGGTGCAGATGTATTAAATATGAGCTTAGGTTCAACTGCAGGATTTTATATAGAGGACTCTGCAGAAGATATTGCAATTAAAAATGCTACAGATAATGGTATAGTTTGTTCTGTTTCAGCTGGGAATTCTGCACAAATGACTGATGGCTATTGGTATCCATGGAAGGAACATCCAGATATTGGAGTAGTAGGTTCACCAGGATTAAATAAGGATACAATACAAGTAGCTTCCATAGAGAATACTCATCAAAAAGTAAATTATTTAACCTATGAAGGTGAAAATGAGACTATCAAAGTTCCTATGATAGTAGCAGGAAGTATAGATCCAGCGGAAGTATTACCAGGTGTACAAGAGTATGTGTACGGTGGTTCAGGACACCCAGATGAATTAATAGATGTGGAAGGAAAAGTAGTTTTAGTTATTCGTGGAGGAAGAACTGGACCTTTTGTGGAAAAAATTCAAAATGCTCAAGAAGCAGGGGCTACTGGAATAATAGTATATAATCATGAAGCTGGGGGAGAAGAGCTAATAAATATGGCTACACCAGATGTACAAACTATTCCAGCAGTATTTATTGGTAATTCAGCAGGGCAAGCATTGTTGGAATTAGAAGAAAAATTAGTTACCTTTTATAGTGGTACAATGGATATACCTAATCCAAGTGCTGAAGAAATGTCAGATTTTTCATCCTGGGGAACAACGCCAAGTTTAGAATTAAAACCAGAGATTACAGCCCCTGGTGGGAAAATATATTCCACATTAAATGACAATAAGTATGGTACCTCTAGTGGTACTTCAATGTCTTCACCCCATGTGGCAGGAGGAGCAGGATTAGTGATGCAGTATATTAAAAATCAGGATAAACTTAAAAATTTGTCTCTATCAGAACAAGGGAGATTAGCAAAGGTATTATTGATGAATACTGCAGATTTAGTATGTGATCCTAATGCTGAAATATCCTATTCCCCTAGAAGGCAAGGTGCAGGATTGATGAATTTAAATTCTGCTATTACTACGCCTGTGAGAGTGATGGATAAAGCTACGAACGAAGCAAAGGTAGAGTTGAAGGATTTTGATACCACTAATTTTTCCATGACTTTTAAAGCAATAAATCATACAGATGAAGCTGTATCTTATGATGTAGATGTAAAACTGTTAACAGACCATATACATCCCCTTGAAGGAGAGGAATTAAATCTATTAGTTCCTAGGGAAATGGAATTTATACTCGGTGGGGATTATCAGGTAACTGTACCAGCCAATGGTGAAAAAGAATTTACAATTAGGATAGATTTTAGTATAGATCCGGAAATATATAGGAATATGTTTATCGAAGGATTTGTTATATTGAATGAAAAGACGGATACCTATCCAAGTTTATCTATACCTTATGTAGGATTTTATGGGGACTGGGGAGAGCCAAGGATTTTGGACAATATGTTGTTTATAGATCCTGATGGTTCATCCTATTTTGAAAGTTCGGGAATGGTTCTTTTTGATGCTGAGGGCAATGGTTGGTTCTATGGGGCTCCTCATATATATATGAATCCAGGAACTGAAATTGGATATGAAGAAGGTACTGGAAATATAACACCCTATTTATCCTTTATGAGAAATGCTGAAGTGGTTAATTACAATATACTAGATAAGGATGGAAAATTACTAAGAACTATTTTATCTCAAGAATATATGAGGAAGAACTTTATAGATAGTGGTAGCAATAGTTCTTCAAGATTAATATCTAATGGGAGATGGGATGGAACCGTAAAGGGAGAAGTAGTAGCTGATGGTGATTATTTCTATGAGATTGCTGCAAAGATTCACTACCCTGGGGCTGAAATCCAGTCTAAGAAAATTCCAATAACTATAGATACAATTGGACCTGAAATAACGGATTTAACCTATAATGATAAGACAGGGAAACTAAGTTGGAAGGCAAAGGATGAAGGTATAGGTATAGCTGGATTCATGTTTATGATAAATGATGAATTATTAGAAGATATAATGATTATAGAAGAAGAAATGGAATCTTACGAATTTGATATAAAAGAATATATGGATGATTTTGGCGAATATGAAATTACAGTTATATCTGTGGATAAGCTGTTAAACATGAATAGTGAGACCATAACATATATAGGGGATAATTATGATCCTTATATATTCCTAATGAAACCAAAATTATTCGATATATATAATACAAGGGATGTACTGTTTGAAGGTTATGTAGCTAATTACAATCTTCTAGACAAGGTAATAATAAATGAGGAAGTGGAGGCAGATATTGAGTTTATAGAGTATATAGATCTAAGACATCCTGATGATCCAAATACGATAATATATTCAGGACCAGCCTATAAATTTACAAAGACTTTAACCTTTGAAGATGGATATCAGGAGATAAGGGTAGAGGCCATTTCGAAAGCAGGTAATTCAGGAAGCTTGGTAAGAAGATTTTATGTAGATACTACCCCACCAGAATTGGAAATAGAGGTAAAAGAGGTGGATTATGAAAATCTTACAGCAGAATTGGAAATAACAATGAGGGATAATTTAGGATATTTAAAATTAATGTTGTGGGATAGCCAGATATATGAGTATGATTATCCCCTTGTTATAGTAGAGCCTGTAGAAAAGAGTATAACATATACTGTAGATATTGAGGATGAAAATAGATTTATATTTACACTAATTGATACTGCTGGAAATGAAACAGTTAAGGAAATAATAATAGATAAAGAACAGCCTGAAGTTCAGCCTATGGAGAGTTTACCAATAAACACAATTATATTAGGAAATGAAGCTTATGATACTGGGTATTTAAATAGCAATAGAGAAGCCCAGAATAAATTAAGAAGGTATCATGACGAGGGAAAGGAAATATATGTAAAAATAAGCAAAAACAAGATAGCAAATATTAGAGGAGGAATGGCTAGTATAGATGAATTACCAGATGAACTAATCTACTATGATATTAATGGGAAAACTACTAAATATGTTAAGTAAGTAAATAAGCCTAGGGGGCAAACTCCTAGGCTTTTGATGTATTAGAAGAAGGGACCTAGGACTAAAGTAGCATATCCTGCAGAATATTGGGAATATTCGAAAAAGAGCTTGATGCATAGACAAGCAGCTGGTATAATAAAAGTGTATTGGAATAAAAATACATATATGGAATATTCAACAATATTCAACAACCTATAACACAAACCTGCATAACTGTATATAAACCTACATAAATGATAATTATATATACACATCTCTGAAAGTTATATTAAATTTTGTCTATAGATATACTTTTCCACATAAAATCGTTATTATATTGTTCAAAGTTAAATACTAGTTTATTTTATTAATTATTGAAATATAAAGTATATGTAAAATTTAGACAACCCTGTTATTAACATAATAGATTAATAGGAAAAGGAGGCGAAAACTAGTTTATTATTTTTACAAAGAATAAGGGGGTATTGGTAAAATGTCAAGGAACAAGGGAATTTTAAAAGTACTATCCCTATTAATTACCATTATGATGGTATTGGGATACTTGACATCATTTGTTTATGCAGAAGGGGATAAGACTAGTTCAGCAAGAGTGGAGCTAATAGAAGAGGCATCAAAGAAACTTATGCCAGAAGTAGTAGAGGATCTAGAGAAGGAGGAGCTAATAGAGATATTAGTATATATGGAGGATCAGGTGGATACCAGTATGATAGCTGAAGCTACAAGGAAAGCTGTATCATCATACATGACTCCTCATAATACTAAATTGGCAGTTAGAAGGGGGGTAGTAGAAGCATTAAGAGATAAAGCAGAAATATCTCAATTAAATCTACTAAAATATCTAGAACAAGAAAAAGAAAAAGGAAATGTAGTTGAATTTACATCTTATAGTATTGTAAATATAGTATATGTAAAAGCTACCAAGGAAGTAGTAGAGAATATTTCCTATATGCCAGAAGTAGCAAAGGTATATAAAAATAAAACTCATCAAATGGAAAAGATTATATTAACTGATGAGCAAAATGAATTAAATGCTGATGGGGTAGAATGGAATATAGAGAGAATTAGAGCCAATGAAGCATGGGATTTAGGAATTGATGGTACAGGAGCAGTCGTAGGCTCCTTAGATTCAGGAGTTGATTGGACCCACCCAGCATTGAAAAACAAATGGAGAGGATATGATCCAAATACAGGAGAAACCAATCCAGATGGAAACTGGTTTGATCCAGTATATTTTGCTACATTACCAGCAGATTCCGATAGCCATGGAACCCATGTAATGGGAACTGCTGTAGGACAAGAACCAGACGGCAGCAATAAAGTAGGTGTAGCACCAGGGGCAAAATGGATAGCTGCAAGGGTATTCAACACCGCAGGTTCAACTACAGATAGACTTCTATTAGATGCAGCAGAATGGATGGCAGCACCAGGGGGAAATCCAGATAATGCTCCAGATGTAGTAAACAATTCATGGGGCGGAGGAGCAGGAATAGATGATTGGTACAGAGAGGCAGTTAATAATTGGAGAGCAGCAGAGATACTTCCAGTATTTTCAGCAGGGAACCAAAGAACGGGGGAACCAGCACCATGGCCAGGCTCTATTTCAGTACCAGCCAATTATCCAGAATCCTTTGCAGTAGCTGCAACAGATAGAAATGATAGCAGAGCTAGTTTTTCAAAATTAGGACCTTCCCCTTATGATGAAAGCCTAATCAAACCCAATATTTCTGCACCAGGAGTAGGGATTCGTTCATCTATACCAGGTGGTGGATATACGGGAACTTATTCAGGAACTTCTATGTCAGCACCACATATTAGTGGTACAGCAGCACTACTAATGTCAGCTAATAGTTCATTAACAGTAGAAGATTTAGAAGAGATTATACAAAATACAGCAAGGGGATTAACAGATGGAACCTATCCAGAATCACCAAACTTTGGATATGGATATGGAATAGTAGATGCTTTTGAAGCAGTATCACAAGTTGCCTCAGGTACAGGTTATATATCTGGTAGGGTATTACAAGAAGGAGAAGACGTAGAAGACGCAGTAATAATCCATGAACAGGAAGTATTTGAAACCTATGCTGGTTCAGATATAGATATAGAAGCAGAAATAACTGACGATGTAGCAGTAACGGAAGTAGAACTATTGGTTAAGCAACAAGGAAAATCCTATTGGTTACTAGTACCTATGAATAGAGTATCAGGAGACCATAAAAGTGGTGTATACAAGGGAACTATAACCTATGATATGTTAATTGGAGATAGTATTGTATATAAGATAAGGGCAAGGGACTATGCTGGAGAAGCAGCAATCACCAAAGAACATAAAATAGATATTAAGTTTGGCATACTACCTGATGAATACACCCAAGGTTTTGAAAGCAATCCTATAGGGTGGACATTTGATGGTAGCTGGGAATGGGGAGTGCCTTCAGGTAATAGCCCAGAGCCTTATGAAGGGGAAAATGTAGCAGGGACTAATTTAAGTGGAAATTATTCTGCCAATGCTGATGATTGGCTAATAACTCCACCAATGGATTTAAGGGATGCTACATTGGATTCAGCCACTTTGAGATTCCATGAATGGTATGAACTTGAAAATAATTGGGATAAAGGGTATACCTTGATAAGCAATGACTATGGAGAAAATTGGGTAGAAGTAAGACCTATAATTACAGGAGACTGCAAAGAGTGGAAGGAAGCTGTCATAAATCTTGGGGATTATGTAGGTTCTAAAACTCCAGTATTTGTAGCTTTTAGATTGACTTCAGATAGTTCAGTTCATAAGGCAGGATGGTATATTGATAATGTAAGGTTGGTTGGAGTGGATAATGAGCCTCCAGCTATACCTACAGAGTTAACAGCAGAACCCTTTATTAGAGGAATTAAATTAGATTGGGAATCAGTATCTGATGGAGATTTATCTTATTATAATGTATATCGTTCAGAGGTTTCAGGTGAAGGATATGAAAAGATAGCTGAAGTTCCAATCAATACCTTTGTAGATAGTGCAGTAGATGCAAATACAACCTATTATTATGTAGTAGAAGCGGTAGATTTTTCAGGAAATGTTAGTGGATATTCTAACGAAGTAAGTGCTACAGCTTTAGAATTTACAAATATATTTGGTACTGACTTTGAAGAGGATGATGGTGGATTTATTACAGGAGTTACAGAGGGAACTGAAAATTGTTGGGAATGGGGTATTCCAACTTCTGGTCCCAATGTTGCAGTTTCTGGAGAAAAATTATGGGCAACAAATCTTACAGGTAACTATACTGCAAGAAATGATGCTTATATCGAATCTCCAGCTATAGAAATTCCTGAAGGAAGCAATCCAATTTTGACCTTTACTCATTGGTATGATTTTGAAGGGACCACTACTAAATGGGATTATGGGCAAGTTTTAGTATCTAAGGATGATGGAGAAACTTGGATTAATATCACTCCAGAGGATGATGGGAAATATGGCAGAAGGGTTCAAGAATGGAAGACAGAAGAATTGTCCCTTGCTGATTTTGATGGAGAAACAATAAAAATAAGATTTTTCTTCCATTCTGATGGTTCAGTATTTTATTCAGGATGGTATGTAGATGATGTTTATGTAGTAGGAGCTATAGATGGGAATGAAGTACCAGAATATCCTGATGAACCAGAAATCCCTGAAGAACCAAAAGTTAAAAAAGCTGATTATGTAGATCCAGTAGAACCAAGTTTTAAACTAGATAAATTCAAATTAAATGAAAAAGAAGTTCATAAATATGAAAGGATAGAAGATTCAGTTGCAAGCATTGGACTAATGGCTAGGGGATCTGGTATTCCAGTAGAAAATGCTGCAGTTACTGTATTGGAAACAGGAAGAAGCGTTAAAGCAGATCCTGTTACTGGTAGATTTAATATGAGAGCACCAATAGGGGAATATACCATAAGGGCAGAAGCCTATGGATATTATTCGCAAGATGCTACAGTAGTGGTAGAAGAAGAAAAAACAGTTAATCATACATTCATGTTGGAGCAAAAACCTCAAGGTACTATAACTGGTAGAGTATTTGACCGATACTATCTAAACCCTGCATCTTATGCTGTGATTAGAGTAGTAGAGGATGGAAATATTAAACCTGTTATTGCTGATGAGGATGGTAATTTTACAATAGAAGGAGTATATGAGGGAGTTTATACATTGAAGGTTACTGCAGATGGATTTGAACCAGGAGAAGCCACAGTAGAAGTAGTAGGCAATGAGGTAACAAACATAGATATAGCTCTCAAGAGATTTGTAGGATATGAAGACGAGATTAGCTATGACAATGATATACCAACGAATGCACTAGTATTAAATGCAGCCAATAATGGATTAGCAGTAAGATTTACTCCATCTGAGTATGGGAAAGTTGTAGGAGCAAATATATATTTCTGGGGTAATGATTGGCCAACTCCAGGAGGAACTGAAATAGGAATAGCAATATTTGACACAGATAATAATGGTAATCCATCTCAAATGGTAGGAGAACCAAAAATAGTAAATGTAAATAGAGGAGAATGGAATCTAATAGACTTATCAGAATTTGGATTTGCAACAGATAGAGATTTCTTTATAGCAACAGTACAACCTAAAATTGGAGATCTATCTCCAGGAGTAGGAATAGATGAAACTAGTCCTGCACCAGAAAGATCTTATCTCCACATAGG
>JAAYFV010000003.1 GCA_012728075.1 Tissierellia bacterium | reverse complement strand
TTCTAATCAAATTAAAACAGGTAATAGAATTATTTAAAAAAGGATATTTATAATTAGTGCTCATTAGATAATTAAAATAAGGTAAAAACCCCTTGTAGGAATTGGTACCATCATCGTCTATACGCCACCAACTATAGCCCTGGAGATTTATTTTAAATGGCTGTACATAAGGAAAAAATCTAAGAATACTTAGTATATAGTTAGTCATCTGATTTTTATGATTTAATCTACGCATATATTCTAAGGATTTATAGTTTTCCATTTCGTTTTGTGTGCTATCTCCTGGATGTTGATCATTATATAGAGCTGAATTTTTTTCCTCTCCATAGGATATTTTTTCAGAATTTATCATTTCCTCATAGGGTTCTTCAAAATCTCCTTCTATTTCTTCCTTATCCTGTATTTCTTGTACCTCTTGGATTTCCTGAAATTCTTCTATTTCTTCTATTGTTTCTTCAGTTATATCTACATTCTCAGATTCTTGGAATTGTGAAAAATCCCCCTCTATTGTAGGCAATTCTTCTATAGGTTCATCTTCCAATCTCAATTCCCTTTCTGCAAGTTCTGTTTTTTCATCTTTTCCTTGGGCTATATTAGGGGCTGTGGATTTCCCCTCCTGGAAGAGATTTTTTATATATCTGTCTATAGTTCCCTTATCCCTATCAATATAACCACCTAATAATACATATATACCCTTTCTTATAAGAATAGCATCAATTTGTTCTATTGAAAAGCCCTTTGATTCTAAATCTATTAAATTCAAATCTATGCTAGTCTGAGTTCTGCCCCTTTCATCGGTAATTAACCTACCTAAATGATACTCTTTTATCTCTCCTTGGTCATCTTTTACTAGGTATACCTGGTACTCCTCATCCTCCTGACAGTTCTCTGCATTTATATTCAATACCCCCTTTGTCCCCCTTATTTCAATTTTAGCATGGCCTTTTGGTTTTAATCCTAATATATTTGTGTATTTATTTTTAAGTATAATATATTTTTTAAGGTATGTATAATTTTTAGACATAAAAACCCCCCTTTATAATCTTTATACTAATATATGTTTAAAGGGGGTAATGTTTTACTAATCTTTATAAAATCTTCAACTTTTAAGTTTTCTGCCCTTGTATTAATAGGGATGTTTAAGTTTTCTAATACTTCCCTTATGACGTCCTTTTCAAGACCTAATTCTCCTGAAGAAAGGGCATTTAATAGAGTCTTTCGCCTTTTCCCAAAAGCAGATCTTACTACCTTAAAAAAAACTTCCCTATTGACCTGAGGTATTTCCTCTTTTATGTTCAATTTTACTATGGCTGAATCTACTTTTGGTTGAGGTATAAATACGGTTTTAGGTACTTTCATTCCTATTTCTGGATAGGTGTAGAAATTTACAAATACCGATAAAGAACCATATTGTTTACTACCAGGGGAAGCTACTATCCTCTCAGCTACTTCTTTTTGAACCATTACTACAATGGAGTGGATATTTAAGTCCTCTTCAAGGAGCTTAGCCATTATAGGGGTAGTCACATAATAGGGAAGATTGGCTACTACTTTGATAGGGCCTCCTTCCATCTTATCATATATGATCTTTTGGATATCTATATTTAATATATCTCCATGAATTATCTCCACATTGTCATAGGATTCTAAAGTTTCATCTAATATGGGAAGAAGATTTTTATCTATCTCCACAGCTACTACCTTTTTGGCATTAAGAGCTAATTCCTCCGTTAATGTACCAATACCTGGGCCTATTTCAAGTACATAGTCTTCATCTGTAATCTCTCCTACTTGGGATATTTTCCTAACTATATTACCGTCGATTAGAAAATTTTGACCTAAACTTTTAGAAAATTCAAATTCATGTTTATTTAAAATTTCCTTTACATATTTAGGGGAATACAATCTTTTATTCATCATGTTCATCTATCTCCTCTAGAGCTTTTATAAATTCCTCTTTAGTTATTCCAAAATTATTTAATCTATTTAAAAGCTGTTTTGAATTACAATAGCCTATGCCTAAAACATCTCCTAGCCTTTCTCTTTTCTTTCTAGAATTAATATCGCCTATTAATCCTAATCCTATCAAATCTTCTTTGGTAAATTCTTGCCTTTTTTCCGTAATTATAGGCCTTGCCTTTTCAATAGCCTCTATTATATCTTCTCGAGTGGCATTTTCCACTCCAATATCCCCTTTTTTAAGGGCCTTATCCCTAGGAAGAAAAGCATGTTTACAGTTTTTTAGCTCTTTACTTATATTTTTTCTAATCTTCTCACCAGGGTAATCTGGATCTGTAAGTATGATTACGCCTCTATTTTCAGCTGCTATTTTTAATTTATCCATAAATTCTTTATCATATCCAAAACCTCCTGTGGCAATAACTTCAGCTTCTACTGCACTCTTTACCGCCTGTATATCATCCTTTCCTTCTACTACTATTATCTCCTTTATCAACAGAACACCACCTTTTTAACAATTGGGACAGGGGGTCAGTTCTCCCTGTCCCACCTCTTGTCCCATCCTACTCCCGTTTCCTCTTAGCTTATCCTAAATAATTTCTTAGTATTTTCTGCTGTTTTTGTAGCTACTTCTTCAAAGGGTATATTCCTTAGTTCTGCTATGGTACCTGCTACATATCTTACATATACTGGTTCGTTTCTCTTACCCCTATAGGGTTCTGGGGTTAAATAAGGGGAATCGGTTTCTATGAGTAATCTATCTATAGGTACCTTCGTAGCTACTTCTTTTACTATTCTAGCATTTTTAAAGGTCACTGGCCCCGCTATGGATATATAAAACCCTAATTTCACATATTCCATTGCCATCTCCAAACTACCTGAATAACAATGGAGTACTCCTTCTAAGCTACCATCCTGGGCAGACTTTAGTATATCAAAAGTATCCCCTGCCGCATCCCTAGAATGGATGATAACAGGTAAATTTACTTTTTTAGCTAAGTCTAGCTGTTCTATAAACCTTTGTTTTTGGATATCTCTAGGAGAGTTGTCATAGTAGTAGTCTAAGCCAATCTCCCCTATGGCTACTACCTTTTCCCTATCAGTAAAGGATTTTAGTACTTCTATAGTAGATTCATCCATTTCCTTAGCCGAGTGAGGGTGAACCCCCACAGCAGCATATATGTTATCATATTGTTCTGCTAAGGAAACAGCTTTTATGCTGGACTGTAAATCAGCTCCAGGATTTATTACCAAATTTACTCCTAAATCCTTCAAAGATTTGATAAGTTCATCCCTGTCTTTATCAAATCTAGTATCATCTAAATGTGCATGACTATCGATTAGCATCCTTTCACTCCTTATGATATTATAGCTCCTGATTCTATATCTTCCAATGTGGATACTAAAGTGAGTTTACCATCCTTTTCTGCTGCTAATATCATACCATGGGATTCTTCTCCCCTTAGTTTAATTGGTTTTAAATTTGCAACTATGACTACTTTTTTGCCAACTAGTTCTTCTGGTGTGTAATATTGTTTTATCCCAGATACTACTTGCCTTGTCTCTTCTCCTACTTTTAATCGTAGTATAAGTAACTTATCTGCATTTGGATGGTCTTTTGCCTCTATAATTTCTGCTACCTTAAATTCAATCTTTTCAAAGTCGTCTATAGTTATATATTGTTCTTCTACTTTTTTGTTTTCCAATTTTTTGCTCCTTTCATCGATTAACTTTTGATTTGCCTTATCAAGCCTTTCTAGCTCCTTGTCTATATCTAATCTTGGGAATAGTACCTTACCTCTTTTCACCTTAGTACCTGGTTCTATTTTACCCCAAATTCCTCCATCTTCCCAGTTAATATTTTCTCCTAATCCAATTTGTTTTAATATTTCCTTAGATGTCCTTTCCATAAAAGGATTGACAAGGGTAGCTATGATTCTAATGCTATCAGTTAGATTATATAGTACAGTGTCAAGTCTCTCCTTATCTCCTTCTTTGGCTAATATCCATGGAGCAGTTTCATCTATATATTTGTTAGTCCTTCTAACTACTTTCCAAATTTCCTCTAAAGCTTGACTATAGTTTAACTTATCCATATTCTTTTCTACTTTTGCTTTAGCATTGGTAGATACTTCTATCAAGGATTTATCTATTTCCTCTTCTTTTGCTGGTGCAGGAATAATTCCATCATTATATTTCTCCACCATAGTAACTGTTCTGCTTACCAAATTACCTAAGTCGTTAGCCAAATCGGAGTTTATCCTTTGTAAAAATTTCTCCCTAGAGAAGGACCCATCTTGCCCAAAGGAAAATTCCCTCAACAAGAAATATCTAAAAGCATCTATTCCATATAGTTCTATTAGTGGTTCAGGGTAGATTACATTTCCCTTAGATTTAGACATCTTATCATCTTCAAATAATATCCAGCCATGCCCAAATACCTTTTTTGGAAGTTCCATGTCCAGTGCCATTAATACTGCAGGCCATATTATCGCATGGAATCTAACTATTTCCTTTCCTACTAGATGAACATCTGCTGGCCAATATTTTTTAAATTTCTCATTATTTTCTGTCCCATAGCCTAATGCTGTAATATAACAAAGAAGAGCATCTATCCATACATATACCACATGCTTAGAATCAAAAGGTACCTTAATCCCCCAATCAAAGCTAGTTCTAGATACACAAAGGTCTTCTAATTCTTCCTTTAAAAAATTATTTAACATCTCATTTTTTCTAGATTCTGGCTGCAAAAATTCAGGATTTTCTTCATATAATTGTATTATTCTATCTCTATATTTAGATAGTTTGAAAAAATAAGCTTCTTCCTTGGTTAATTGAACTTCTCTGCCACAATCAGGACATTTCCCATCTACTAGTTGGGATTCGGACCAAAAGGATTCACAAGGAGTACAATACAATCCTTCATAAGTGGATTTGTATATATCCTCTTGTTGGTATAGCTTTTCAAATATCTTTTGTACTGCTTTTTCATGTTGTTTATCTGTAGTTCTTATGAATTTATCATAATCTACTTCTAACATATCCCAAAGTTTTTTTATGTCTGCTACTATTCCATCCACATATTCCTTTGGTTCCATATGGTTTTCCTTTGCTTTTTCTTGGATTTTTTGTCCATGTTCGTCAGAGCCAGTGACTAAATATACATCATAGCCTTGAGCTTTTTTAAACTTTTTCAACGTATCTGCTGCTACTGTAGTGTAGGTGTGACCTATATGAAGATTATCACTTGGATAATATATAGGCGTAGTAATATAAAACTTTTCCATACTTCTCCCTCCTATTATATTAAAATAAAAAGCCTTCATCTCCTTATATAGAGACGAAGGCAAATTCTCGTGTTACCACTCTAATTCGTTTAAACTTCACAGTTTAAACCTCTACAGGTTACTTACATAACCTTGCATATGATAACGGATGCAACCGCTACAGCCTACTATGTTCAGCTGTAGAGTTTAGGGGCCATGTTCGGAATCAATCTTTGACGCTGGCTTTCACCTAACCCAGCTCTCTAAAGTCTAGACTAACCCTACTCTTCCCTTCATTACCTTTTTTTATAACAAATAGAAAACCCACTATTAATTCAATAATTATATTGAAATTCCCGTAAGCATATATTTTTATTGTTTTTCTTATATTGGCTTATTTATCTAAATAATATACAGTAGTTTGTTTTATTAGTCAAGTTGTTTTGTACATCCCCTAAGGTTAAATAGTAATATAAAAATATTTCACCTAAATATATCTTTTACATATACTAATAGCAGCTAAAATAATTTAAGGAGTTGAGGGTTAATGTATTATGGAAATAATAATTACAATTATCCAACAATGCCTCCATTATACCCAATGGATCCCTGTAGGCCTCTACACCATATGCCCCATTATATGCCCAACTACATGTCCACACCAAATTATATGCCTATGTGTCCTATGATGGATCCTAGTTTTAGAGATTGTGTTAAGATTTGTATGATGCAATGTGGCTATAATATAGAGCCCATTGAATACCCTATGGATATAGGCTATGAATCCACCTATGAAATAGATGAATATCAATCTCAGCCCTACTTTCCTGAAGAATTAAAATAACCAAAATGCCTTCCATTTAGAAGGCATTTTTAAATTGTTACAAATATTTAATATATTTTTTTTGGAATAAGCTACCAGAATATATTTTCCAATATATCCCATCCCTCTAATATTGAAATCCCCTTATCTTAATAACTATTTGAATTTTTTATGAATATATTAAAAAGTATAGGTTATAATAGTTTTTAAGTGAATTTTATCCTATTTTTTTACATTTTGCTTCCATTTATTTACACAAAAAGTTGACAGGTAAATTCTTTTTAAATAGAATACTATACAGTCAAAAAAGTAGGAGGGAAAATTATGGAAGAATTTTCAGTCAGAAAGGCTAGCCACTTTAAAATTTTGACTGTCCTCGCTGTAGCAACAACATTATCTTTAGGAGCATATATGTATAGCGCCAAGGATATTACCCTTTCTATCGATGATGAAAAGAAAGAGGTAACCACCTACGCCAATACGGTGGATGATTTCCTTGAGATGGAAAAAATCAAGCTTGATGAAGGTGCATATATCAATGTTCCTTTAGATACTAAATTAGAAGACAATATGAATATTATCATAAAAACTCCAAAGCCTTATACATTGACCATTGGTAACAACTCCTTTGAGGTAGTGTCCATTCACAAAAAGGTCAAGGATATATTGAAGGATTTGGACATAAATCTAGGTGAATTAGACTATACTAAACCTGGTCTAGACCAGGTCGTAAGCATAGGTGGGGAAATTCAAATCTTCAAGGTAAAGGAGGAAATTGAAGAAATTGAAAAACCAATTCCCCATGAAAGTGTCACCCAAAAGTCTGATGACATGGATATTGGCGTTACAAAAGTAGTCCAAGAAGGCCAAGATGGGCTAAAGAAAATTAGTGTTAAAAAAGTATTTGAAAATGGTCAACTCATCTCGAAAGAAGTAATAGATGAGAAGATAGTGAAAGAACCTATCTCAAAGATTACTAAAAAGGGAACAAGAAAAGTAAAAACTTCTTCTCGAGGAAATTTAAGGTATAAAAAGGTGGTTACTATGTTGGCTACTGCTTATGATAATTCTTATGAAAGCACTGGCAAAAATCCAGGGGATAGGTATCATGGTATAACAGCTTCTGGTACTAAAGCCAGAGTAGGAACTGTAGCAGTGGATCCAAGGGTAATACCTTTAGGCACTAAGCTATATGTGGAAAGCCTTGACGGTACCAATGATTATGGCTTCTGTATTGCAGAGGACACTGGTGGAGCTATTAAAGGCAATAGGATTGACTTGTTCTTTAATACTACCAGAGAAGTCAGAAATTTTGGTAGAAGAAAAGTAAAAGTTTATATATTAGAATAACAATTAAATATATTGATAAGTTTTAATTTGCAATATAAAAGTATCTAGGGCGGCTACTAGGCTGCCCTAAAATTATATATTGAATAGTGTAAATTGTGTATTGTATATTATTCCATATATAAATATAGTAATAAATATGGATATAATATAGGATATTAAGGCTGCCTTTAGGGTATGACCATAGTCCTCTATTCCTATGGAACCAAAATAGAGGGTTATAGTATAAAATATAGTTTCAGAAGAGCCCATCATGATTCCAGCTAGATTCCCTAAGAAGGAATCGGGACCATAGTTGCCTATTATATCCTTTACTACTCCTAAAGCTCCACTACCAGATACAGGTCTTATTAATACTAAGGGCACTATCTCCTGAGGCAATCCTAATAGATTGGTTATGGGGCTTAATAAATGTATAAACATATCTAAGGCTGTAGAGCCTCTAAATATGCCTACAGCTATAAATATAGCTATTAGATAGGGCATTATGTTTATAGCTGTTTTTAAACCTTCTTTGGCCCCTTCAATAAAGGCAGAGTATATATCTATTCCTTTTATATATCCATGAACTAATATTATAAATACCATAAATGGAACCATGGCTATAGAGATAATATCTAACATCTAATTTCCCCTTTCAAATATTTTTCCTACTATTATAGCTACTAAAGTAGATAAACCTGTGGCTAATATGGTAGGACCTATTATGGATGTAGGATTTATGGAGCCATAATCTTGACGAATTTTAATAATTGTTAAAGGTACTAATTGTAAGGAAGACATGTTTATTATTAAAAACATGGACATAGCATTGGTAGCCTTTTTATTATTGGGACTTAATGTATCTAATTCTTCCATAGCCTTAAGCCCAAAAGCTGTAGCACCATTTCCTACACCAAACATATTAGCTATAAAATTCATCAGTATCCAGTTTTCCGCTGGATGGCCTTTTGGTATATCAGGAAAGATCATTTTCATCATAGGTCTAAAAATATTGCATATGCTCTTTATTAGTCCAGAACACTGGGCAATATTCATAATCCCTAGCCAAAAAGACATAATACCAATAAGACTTATAGCAAAAGTAACCCCTTCCTGGGCTTCCTTTAATATTATATTGTTTAATTCCCCTAAATTCCCCGTCAAAGCTCCATATATTATCCCAATAAATATCATAAAAAACCATATGATGTTAATCATAAAAAAAACCCCTTTCATAAAAATATATGAAGGGATTTTAAATAATATTTATTCAATTTTATCTTTAAAAAATTTGGCAAAACTAACAAATTAGTGCCTAACATCTATATTTCTTTATATATGTTGAAAAAAGGCGTTTTTTCCTTTTTAATCAATCCTTTGGTAACTAAATCTTCTAGTTTGTCTTCAAATATATTTACAGTATAGGTGATTCCTGTGTCCCTTTCTATTTCCTTTATAACATTTATGAAGTCATCTCCATTTATAGGTAATTTGTTTTTAATTATTTGCATAAATTTTTCGTCTTCTGCTTTGGATATATTCTTTAATTCATCAAAGGGATTCTCCGTATGGGGACTAGTAGTGTGAGCAGCCCTAATCCTAGCAAATATGGTTCTACCCATAAGGGCTTCTGATATAAATACATCTCCTGTCCTTAAGTAGGGTAGTCTTCTGGCTTCTTCTACTGTTATATCCGTTTCTTCCTGTATAGTTTGTATATCCGAGGCTCTTACAGTTCTAAATATGAATTTGGTATTTAATTGGGCAGTTATGGTTTCATCTAATAGAGTAGGTCTCTGAGTTGCTAGTATTAAAAAGGTACCATATTTTCTCCCTTCTTGAGATATTTCTTTTAGTATAGATTTAGATGGAGAATCGTACCCTTTTGGTGCAAAATTATGAGCTTCATCTGTTACTACTATAAAAGGAGGAAAGTATTCAGCAGTAGTCTTCTTATAAAGGGCATCTTTATAGTCCCTTCTCCTATGGTATAAATTGTTTAACAGGTAAGTGCTAAATACCTGTAAAATCCGAGTATTCCCTTGGATTACTATGAGCTTGCCCATATTTAATCCATCTTCAATCTCCCGTATATCCTTGCTAAATATTCCTTCATTGTATAATCGATTGAGTCTCCATATTATTCCCCTTACCGAGTTATAGGGACAAGTTTTGTCATAGGTTAGAAATAATTCCTTTCTCTTTAGCCAACCTTCCCTTTCTAGATTAGAATCAGCACTATCTATTCTCAATTGAATTCTATCTAAAGAACCTTCTTCTTGAGCTTCTGCTAACATCTTCAATCTATTATAAAAGCTGTTGTAAGAATCGTTCCTTTTAAACAATATATCTACCACATTATTCATAGCATCTGTTAAAGGGCTAGATGCATCTAACAAATTTTTTAAGTCCTGAGGGGATAAATCTTCAAAACGAACTCCTACATGGAAACCTACCTGTAGGCATTTAAATTTATCTCTATAGTCTATTTCCTCCTCCTTTGGCATATAATCTCCTCTTTGACTAAAATCCATTTCAAAATGGGGATCCAATACTATTGTAGGTATATTTAATTTCATCAATTCCTCTAGTACCACCCTAAGCCCAAAGGACTTCCCTGAACCTGACCCTCCAAATACCCCAATATGAGGGTATTGATGCATGGATCTTATATTGAATATATAGGGAATATCCCTTTGCTTTTTAAGTTCTCCCTCTTCAAAAGTGTATAATAAGTTCTTATACTCTTCATCCATATCTTTAGCCATCTGATCTGTATTTT
Source organism: Tissierellia bacterium (assembly GCA_012728075.1). Taxonomy (GTDB): domain Bacteria; phylum Bacillota; class Clostridia; order Tissierellales; family Tepidimicrobiaceae; genus Keratinibaculum. The sequence goes on along the minus strand of JAAYFV010000003.1, from coordinate 2,864 downwards.
TTATAACTCCTAGTATTAATCCTTCATCTGCAGGGGAATTTATCATTATGTCTTTGACTTCATCAAAGGTAGGTATTCTTACATCACAACCTGTTTCTACTGGATATAAGGCTTCATTTAATAGGCGAATCTTCCCTATGTATATAGTATCTTCCTCAATATTGTAGCCTAAAGCTTTTAAAGATTCTATGACGGAGCTATCTGCCAATTCCCCATGGATACTCAATGGAATATATTTATTGTAGGTTTTAGCTTCTACTATTTCTCCCATTAAATCCCCTTGATAAGGATCAGATATTATCAAAAATTCATTTATCCTAAAATTTCTATCCTTAGAACCTACATATACCTCTTGTTGTGTAGTAATTCCTACAACTTTCATCAATATCCCTCCTATAGTGTCCTTTTATCCCTTTCGGATATAAAAAGCATTTCCAATATTTGTCGATCTAAATAGGACTCTAACAATCCCCTAATCATCTTATCGGAGATCTTAACCTCACTATCTACTATATCAATCCATAGGGGAACCCCTCGGCCATCTTCCGGTGTTAAGGTCAATACCAATCTAGCCATCTCCTCTAGATATTTTTTTTGACTATCTAATAAATCCATACCTATAACAGTAGGAGCTTTGGAACTCCGCATAAATAATGAAGAAAAACCTTCCTTGGCCTTTTTGGTCACTTCTCCATGAATGGATATCATCTCTCCATATTCTAACATACCATATAGAAGTTCCCTATCATGGAAGCATTCTTCTATGTTTAACTCCTTGTCTTCTTTAAGTAATTCCCCTATAATGGAGGTTTTAATATCTTTTATTACTCCTACTAGTATTATATCCTTTTCTTCACATTCCCTTCTCAATTCCATCCAACGGGTAAAAGATTCTATATCATATCTAATAAGGGAACCATCCATTATGACTGCATAGGGTTTTAGTTGCCTAATCCCTTCTAAAGCCGCTTCTATTTCTATAGTGGATAGCTTTCTATTTCTAATGGATTCCTCCTCTTCAATAGAATCTTCTATGGGAAACTCCCCTTTTTCGTCGTATAAAGGGCTATAAAAATCTGCCTTGTATATAGGTTTATCTTTATATATGGTAGATTTAGCTAAACCTTGGTATATTTCTACAAAGTGAGGATAGGCACCACCTACTCTGTTTCTAGAACCATCTACTCCCAATATACCTCCCTTTTGATAATAGTATGCTAACTCCTCCTCAGTCAACTTATTCACTTTTCTTATAGGGCCTACATTTTCCTCTATAAATTCCCTGAGAAACATTTCATCTAAGGATAATACTTGACTATATTTTTCCGATAATACCTTATTTAGGTATACAATTTTATCCTTTAGTTCATTAGCTATGGTATACAATTTTATCACCTCTAAATTATATCAATTTTTTATCAAAAACTTGTATATTCTTTCACATAAAGGTTGACTTTATTTGGTATTTATGGTATTCTTTAAACTGTAGAAAAAAGTCGATTTTTCATACTAAATTTATGGGAGGAATGATTTATGAAGTCAACTGGAATTGTAAGGAAAGTGGATGAATTAGGTAGAGTGGTTATACCTATCGAATTGAGAAGAAATCTAGATATCGAAGTAAAGGATGCTCTAGAGATATTTGTTGATGGAGAACATATTATACTTAAAAAATATGCTCCTGCATGTATTTTCTGTGGACAAGCTAAGGATGTAGTTAGCTTTAAAGGTAAAAATATCTGCCCAGCTTGTATGGAAGAACTAAAAAAATAATTCTAAATGCCCGCCTTTTAAGACGGGTATTTTTATGCTTTATATATCTATGCTCTCCTTATATACTAAATTTTTTGGGACTTTTCTCAATTCAGATACTTTTTTTACTGCATCCTTTTTAGATAAACCTTCATCCACATATAATTTTAAATGTTCCTTTATACTTATATCTTCGTAAGGATCTTCCTCCCGTATTTTTGCCCCTTCTATTATTATTACAAACTCCCCTCTAGGCTTTTCTTTTTCAAAATTTTGTATAGCTTCCAAAGTATATCCTCTAAATACCTCCTCATGCATTTTAGTCAGCTCCCTAGCAATGGCTATACGCCTATTGCCTAGAATAGCTTCAATATCCTTTAAAAGATCTAATAGTCTATGGGGAGCTTCATATAGTATTATAGTCCTTTTTTCCTCTATTAGCTTTTCTAATTCTCCCCTTCTATCCTTCTTTTTAGAAGGTAAAAAACCTTCAAATACAAATTTCTCCGTGGAAAGCCCTGATAGTACTAGCCCAGTTATAAATGCACTGGCTCCAGGAAGGGCTACTATTTCCACTTGATTTTCTATAGCTAATCGAATTATATCCTCTCCTGGATCAGAAATCCCTGGCATACCTGCATCAGTTACTAGTGCAATATTCATGCCTTTTTTTAGCTTTTCTATTAATACTTGACCTTTTTCTACCTTATTATGTTCATGATAGGAAGTTAGAGGCTTTTTTATTTCATAGTAATTTAATAGCTTAAGGGTACGCCTAGTATCTTCTGCTGCTATCAAATCTACTTTTTCTAATACTTTTAAAGTTCTAAGGGTTATATCCTCTAGATTGCCAATAGGGGTAGGGCAAATATATAGAATTCCTCCACTCATATCTATTCTCCTTTGTCATTCCATATAGTAAATGTATTTTCTCAGTATGGTTTCTATATTCATTATATACTATTATGGACTTTTCAATCTTTAGATCTGAATATATTTTAAAAAAGACCCTAATTAGGGTCTTTTATGGTACTTCTTTAATTATTCTGGTTGAGGTGCATCTACTGGACATACATCTGCACAAGAACCACAGTCAATACATTCATCTGGGT
>JAAYFV010000205.1 GCA_012728075.1 Tissierellia bacterium | reverse complement strand
GATCACATAGGTGTAGATCCAAAAGGAATCATTAAATCCACTATTGACAATATCAAAGCAGGACATATTGTTAGAGGTGCCAGCACTATCACCCAACAATTAGCTAAAAATCTATATCTAACCAGTGAAAAAAAGCTTGATCGAAAGATAAAAGAAGCCTATCTAGCTTTACAGATTGAAAAGGTATTAACCAAAGATCAGATTTTAGAAGCCTATTTAAATAGGATCTTCCTAGGTCAAGGAGCTTATGGAGTTCAAGAAGCAGCTCAGACATATTTTTCAAAAGATGTAGAGGATTTGACTATTGCAGAATCGGCAGTATTAGCTGGTATAATTAAAAGTCCATCAAAATATGCCTTATTTAAAACATTGCCTCCTGAAAAATTTGATAGCGAAAAACATGTAGAAGTTGGTCAAATAGACACCTTAGGCGAAAAATATATTGCTGTATATAATGAAGAAGCTATAAATCGTCAAAAAGTCGTATTAGCTAAAATGTTGGAATTAGGAAAGATTACAGAAGAAGAATACAATGAAGCATTAAATGAAGATATCCGTGCTAAGATCAAACCTGGAGAAAAGAAAATTAAAGGGATATCCTCTTACTTTAACGATTATATCAAAGTTCAAGTAATTGAAGCATTAATGGAGGAATTAGGCTATTCTAAAGAAGAAGCTGAAGAGGAACTGTATACAGGTGGTCTCAAAATATACTCAACTATGGATGTAGATCTCCAAAGACAACTTGAAGATATATATAAAAACTTCACCGAAGTACTTTTAGGAAATCCAGATAATATAAAAGGACCAGCTTTTATTTCATGGCGATTAAATAGTGCACAAAATATAGTTGATGAAAGAAACAATATTATATTTTATAAACAAGAACATCTTTTAGATGAAAACTATAATCTAATAATTGAAAAAAATACTTTTGAATTAACTGATAACCAATTAATTTTAAAAAATAAAAAACTGACCCCTTATAAAAGCAATATAGAAATTGCTGACTATTACCGTATTGACAATAGAAAAAACTTGGTAACCCATAGATTAGGTACTTTAGCTTTACCAGAAGAAGAATTTTCTATTACTGAAGATAAAGCTATCATAATTTCAAATAATTTTCTTAAAAATAATCCAGATTTCTATTCTATTTCCGATGATGGTAACCTATTAATAAATGAAAAATATTTCTACCGCCATAAGGAAGGAATAGTACAACCTCAGTCAGCAACTGTAATAATGGATTATAAAACAGGAGAAATAAAAGCTTTAGTTGGAGGTAGAGATGTAGAAGGATATCAAATTCTCAATAGAGCTACATCTTCACCTAGACAACCAGGTTCTACTATAAAACCTTTATCTGCTTATTTACCAGCTTTAGACAATGGATTTACAGCAGCAAGTCCCATTGATGATATACCATATTATAATAATGAAGGTGAGCTATGGCCTAATAACTGGTATACTGGATATAAGGGGATTCATACCTTAAGGAAATCAGTAGAACAATCAGTGAATGTAAACTCAGTAAAGGTAGTAGAAGCCATAGGAATAAAAAACTCTATGGAATATTTAAGTAGAATGGGAATTATCAATAAAAATGATCCTACAAAGGACAATTTTATAACAGCAGCAGAAAACAATATAAATAACGATGAAAACCTATCTGCATTAGGATTGGGCGGTATGTCCAAAGGCCTTACACCTTTAGAGATGACTGCAGCCTATGGCTCTATAGCCAATGCTGGAACCTATATTAAACCTATAGCTTTTACCAAGGTATTGGACAATAACGATAATTTGTTAATAGATAATACTCCAAAGAAAAATGCAGTAGTATCACCTGAAATAGCTTATATAATGTCAGATATATTGAGAACAACAGTAACTAATGGTATTGCTGGAAGAGCACAAATCCCCAATATGCCTACAGCAGGTAAAACAGGTACTACTCAGGATAAAGCAGATGCTTGGTTTGTAGGATTTACCCCTTACTATGTAACTGGTGTTTGGATAGGTAACGATTCTCCCCAGATAAAATTAAACCAAGGTAGCTCTATAGCAGCCCAATTCTGGAAAATCATTATGACTCAGGTACATGAGGGCCTTGAAAGTAAAAATTTTGAACAACCTGCTAATATAGTTTCTGTACAAGTTTGTTCTCAGTCGGGAAAATTACCAACAGAGTTGTGTAGCCATGATCCTAGAGGAAGCACTATTATAACGGAAATATTTGCTCAAGGAACTCAGCCAACAGAATTTTGTGAAACTCATGTGGAGTTAAAAATTGATACTACTACAGGAAAAATTGCTAATGAATACTGCCCTGAAGAAAATGTTGTTACTAAAGTATTTATAAAAAGAGATCCACCTTATAACCCAAGTGAACATAATGGGATAATGCCCGTTGATTATCAGTACACTGCGCCAACAGAAGTATGCGACGTTCACAATCAGGAAAATGCTATTGATGAGTTTCTAGAAGATGAAGAAGAGGATGAAGAAGATAAAGAACCAATAGATAAAGATGAAGAACCAATAGACAAAGATGAAGAACCAATAGATGAACAAGATGATATAGATGACGAAAATTACGATAACAATGGGGATAATAGCTAAGGGATATATGATATATCCCTTAGCTTTTTGTTTTAGGGTCAAATACAATAGCCGCAATATATCCAAATAATATAGCAGCTGCAATTCCTCCTGCAGTTGCTTCTAACCCTCCTACAAAAGCCCCTATTATTCCTTTGGCTTTTACACCATCAATAGCACCTTTACTAAGAGCATATCCAAAACCCGATATAGGAACAATTGCTCCTGCTTCTGCAAATTCAATTAGTGGTTTATATAGACCTACAGCACCTAATACTACTCCTGATGTCAAAAAAATGACTAAAATATGTGCAGGAGTAAGTTTAGTAGTATCCAATAATATTTGACCAATAACACATATCAATCCCCCTACTATAAAAACTTTTAAATATTCCACAATATCCCCTCCCTAATCAATTAGATTATCTATAGTTACTGCATGAGCAATACATGGTATTGATTCTCCTTGCAAGGTAATAATAGGAGAATGTAATGCTCCAGTTGCCACTAGCAACACTTTGTTTAAATTCTTTTTCAACATCTCCTTATATATATATCCATTGAAAACTACAGCAGCACAACCACATCCACTACCACCAGCATGGGTATCTTGTTCTACTCCATCAAAAATCTTTATTCCACAATCTGAATAAACTTTAGAAAGATCATAGCCTTCTTTTTTCATCAAATCTAGTAATATTCTTTTACCTACTAATCCCAAGTCTCCAGTAATTATTAAATCATAATCATCTGGACTGTAGCCAGTATCTTTAAAATGTTGTGAGATAGTATCTATAGCTGCTGGAGCCATAGCACCACCCATGTTGTTTGCATCTTTTATACCAAAATCTACTATTTTACCAGTAGTTATATAGGTTATATAAGGACCATTGCCTGAAGAAGCCAACACAGTAGCCCCTGCTCCAGTCACAGTCCATTGTGCTGAAAAGGGTCTCTGACTACCATACTCTAGGGGGAATCTAAATTGACGCTCTGCTGAGCTAAAATGGCTAGAAGTAGCACAAACTACTTTATCAGCAAAACCCCCATCTATAATCATCGCCCCTAAACTTAATGATTCTGTCATAGTTGAACATGCCCCATATAACCCAAAATATGGTATATTAAGTTGTCTTGCAGTAAATGAAGATGTAATAATCTGATTTAACAAATCCCCTGAAAATAGATACTCTATATCCTTTGAAGAAAGATTAGCATTAAAAATAGCCTGCTTTATAGCTTCTTCTTGTATCTTTACTTCGGATTTTTCAAAGGATTCCTGTCCCCACATATCATCTTCCAAAATAATATCAAAATAATCTTTTAATGGCCCTTCACCTTCCTTAGGCCCAACTACTGTAGCTGTCCCCAATATAGAGGGAGGATTCGATAACTTAACGGTCTGTAAGCCAATCCTTTTTTCAGCCACTATATCACCTTCCTTTAGTAAAAATTAAGTATAATATTCCAACAATAACAGAACTACCTACTCCATATACCAATACAGGTCCAGCTATACTAAACATCCTAGCTGCTACTCCAAATATAAAACCTTCCCTCTTGTACTCCATAGCTGGAGATACTATAGAATTTGCAAATCCAGTTATAGGAATAGCAGCTCCTGCCCCTCCTATTTTACCAATCTTGTCATAAATTCCTATCCCAGTTAAAAAAGAACCAACAAAAACCAATATAATAGAAGTAGCTATAGTTACTGAGTTTTCGTCTAGTCCAAATTTAAATAGCATATTTCTAATTATCTGTCCAAATACACATATAGCACCACCTACTACAAAAGCATATAGTATGTTTTTAAAGTAGGTAGGCTTAGGTATTTTTCTTTCAGCATATTTTTGATATTCTTTATTATTCATATTATCCAAGCTATTCAACCTCCTAATATTTTATAAATAATAACCAGTACCATAAGGAACCTATTACCTTTCCAAATATTAATGCTCCTATTATATACTTTAATTCATGTTTTATTTTGAACTTTTTAGCAAACACAGGTACTACATTCAAAACCTCCGCCAATGCTGAAGCAAACAAACCTAAAAACATACCCATGATTAAACCAATAAATATCATAGAAAATCTATGCAATGAAAAACTAAAGGTGGAAAAATATATTAAGCTAAATAGTATCCCAGCAAAAATTAATACATATTCATATAATTTTATATAGTCATTGGTTTCTGTAACTTGAGCTAATCTAGGTACAAATTGTAATAATGTAATAAAAGCAGCTGCAGCACTACCAACGGTAATACCTGCTGAAACTCCAATTAAAATCATAAGTATAGATTTTATCACTTATTTCACCGCCAAATATGATATCATTATCTTCTTTTTTGCTTTAATTCATTGAGTATGTGATCCTCTAAATCCTTATCGTATAGATATAATTCCACCTCCATAGGACCAGGCTCTTGTCTTCTCCTCTTGCTAAAACTAAATATTCTGCTAAAAAAAGCAAACATACCTAATCCTATTCCCAAGGAAAACGGAATAGTCAAAATCATAGGATTTTCCTTTTTTTGGCCAACAAATATATAATATATCTTCTCTAGGGAAGCTTTCATATTTACGTCTTCGTGGAAATTGATAATAGCCATTGCAGCACCAAAAAATAATATCACTGCTACAAAAGCTATTTTAAAAAAATTGAAAACCAATTTGGGTTTTTCTTGATCTTTGATCTCTAATAAAATATCTGGACCACCTATTATATTAATATCAATATTTTCTACTTTATCTATAATTTTAGTAGTGATGTCTATGCCTGAAATATAATCATATTCTTCTTTATCCTTTCCATTATGTATACGAATATTTTCTACTTTTTCCTTGATAACTTTATCATCACAATAAACTTCTCCCACATCCTTTACATATACATGGGTATTTAAGTCAACTGAATACTTGGTTTCAAGATTTATATATACCTGTTTGTTATCCATTTTTATCCCCTCTTAATTGAAATATATAGACGTATTGAGCTCTTTTAGGAACTTCCCTATTGGTCCCTAGTTCCCTATACCACAAGATGGAGCCTAATATAGCCAAAACTATAATCAGGATTATTATTATGTTTCTATTTGTTTTCATATGATCACCCCAATCTATAATTATTATTCTCTTATAATCTTTTTTAATTCAAAAAAATTAGGCATGAATTAATTCATGCCTTTGCTAACATATTTTTCATATCCTCAATTATCCTCTTTTCTATACGAGATACTTGAACTTGAGATATGCCTAATAGCTCTGCTACCTCAACTTGTGTTTTATCTTTAAAATATCGTAATACTATAACTTGCCTATCCCTTTCTTTTAATTGAGATAGCATCTCTTTTAACAATATGTTATCAATAATATCTTCATCTCCATTTTCTTCTAGATTTATCTTATCAATTACATGTAATGGACTTCCCTCATCATGATGTATTACATCAAATAAATAATCTGGGCGATAAGTTGACTCTAAAGCCATAGCTATTTCTTCCTTGTCTATATTTAATTCATCTGCAATTTCTTGAATAGTGGGCTCTCTACCCAATGTTTTAGCTAAATTTTCTTGCGTATATTTAACTCTATTAGCGGTTTGTTTTAAAGATCTGCTTACCTTTATTATTCCATCGTCCCTTAGAAATCGTTTTATCTCCCCTGCAATCATAGGCACTGCGTATGTTGAAAACTTAACATCAAAAGAAGTATCAAATTTGTCTATAGCCTTAAGAAGTCCTATACTTCCTATTTGAAACAAGTCCTCCATATCATATCCTCTATTTGTAAATCCTCTAAGCACTGATTTAATAAGTCCAATATTGTGCTTAACTAGTTTTTCTTTTGCACTCCTATCCCCTTGTTGAGCTTTTAAAATCAAACAAATTGTCTCTTCATGAGATAATAAATTATTATTATCCCTATTCCCTGTACCCATAATATCTACTCCTTATCAACAAGGGAGTGGAACACCTTAGCCATTTTTACTCTGGTACCATTACCCAATTGACTCTCTACTATCAATTCATCCATAAAGGTTTCCATAACTGTAAAACCCATTCCCGATCTTTCTAAATCTGGCTTAGAGGTGTAGAAAGGTTCCATAGCTTTTTTTATATCATCAATACCCTTTCCCTTATCCTCAACTACTATTTCAATCCTATTGCCTTCAATTGTTGATTCAATTATAACAATACCTTCATTATATTCATAACCATGAATAATCGCATTAGTGACAGCCTCTGAAACAGCAGTCTTAATATCCGATAGTTCCTCTATAGTTGGATCTAATTGGGAAGCAAATGCTGCCACTACAACACGTGCAAAGGATTCATTTGTGGATTTGCTCAATATCTCCAATCTCATATGATTTTTCTCTACCAAATTTATTCCCCCCTTTTCCCATCTATTGCTTCTTCAATATTAGAATACATATTGATTATCTTTAATAATCCTGACATCCTTAGTATCCTTTCTACGGAAGGATTAGTATTTACAATGGAAATATCCCCCTGCCTTTCTTTACAGTTTCTATATCTTCCCATTATAAGCCCAATACCTGAACTATCCATAAAATTTAATTTCCTTAAGTCTAAAATCATGTTTGACAGATTATTATCATAATATAGACTATCAATCTTCATTCTTGCTTCTTCAGTAGTATGATGATCTAATTCCCCTTCAAAGGCAACTATTAAATAATCTTTCACAATATTCGTAGAAAGTCTCAAATTATCCCCTCCCTAATTGTATTCCATATATATTTCTATCTTAGGTGAGAATAATCCTTCATAGAAAAATAACTACTTTTGTTACAAAAAATAAAAAAGAGTCTAAAAAAGACTCTTTTACATATTCTTACATGCTAATACTACTTGGCTCAATAATATTGAAGTAGTAACACTTCCTACTCCTCCTGGTACAGGAGTAATCTTATTTACCAATGGTAAGACTCTATCATAATCTGCATCTCCACTTAATTTCCCATTTTCATCTAAGCTTACCCCCACATCTATTACAATAGACTCTTCAGTAAAATAGCTTTCATCAAAGAATTTAGCTCTCCCTAAAGCTACCACTACTATATCAGCATTCTTTGTAACTTCATTTAGGTTCTTAGTCCTAGAATGGCAAATAGTAACAGTGGCATTTTCATTCAACAACATCATAGCTAAAGGCTTACCTACAACCATGGATCTATTTACAACTACTACATTTTTACCTTCCAATGGTATATCATAGTATTTAAGTATTTCCATAGCAGCTTTAGGGGTACAAGGAGCAAATCCATCCATTTTGCCTTCAAATATATTCTCTAGATTTAAAGGATGCATACAATCCACATCTTTTTCTGGACTTATTACATTTCTAATTATATCCTCATCAATATGATCTGGTAAAGGTCTAAACACCAAAATACCAGATATCTCATCATTTCTATTTAATTCTTCAATTAATTCTACTAATTCCTCTGTTTTAATATCCCTGTCTCTTTCATATACCTTAGACTCAATACCTACATTATTGCAGTTTTTTATAATGCTTTTTTCGTAGGATATATCTCCTGGATTATCCCCTAATCTTACTATACCTAGCCTCGGAGTTTTATTGGCTTGTTTTAATTCTTGGATATCCTTTTTCATCTGTTCTTTAATTCTATCTGCCACAACTTTGCCTTTTAATACATCTGTCATTAATATTCCTCCTCATTTTTTATTTATCAACTACCCCTATCAAAAATAATATAGGGAATTTTAGCTATATAACATGATTGTTGTTTTGTTTAAACTATACTAACAGCTACTAGTGTAGATACAATTCCAATAAAAGTTCCTAAAATCAATTCAACAATATTATGCCTTCCTAAATTAATTCTAGACCAATATACAACTGGCATCAATAGAAATAGCCATATCATCTGTATTCCGAGTATATTAACCAAAAGGGTTATAGGTCCTGATACACCACAGGCATGTCCACTAGCCTTTATTTTTAGTCCCTTGTTTACAAAAGATAAAAATATACCTGATAGTAAATATGCCATAAATATCTTTTTAACAATTATAGGAGCTCCAAAAACGAAAGTAAGAAGAGTACCTAATACATAACTCACTACAGCAAATATAAAAGCTAACTTCCTTTCGCTATTTCTCCCTCCTTTTCTAAGAGCTGGTACTATTCTATGTACAGGATAGGCTAATATTGGTATTATTGTTAGAAATATAATAGAATATACAAACCATCCTGTGCTAGAAAAGCATCTAGTACGATAAATAAAGGATAATAATATAGTAATAAAAGCTACTACAGGTACTACAGTTACATAACTAATAACCTTTGCAATCCTATACTTCACACTACCACCCCTTACCTTTTAGTAACTATTTGATAATTCTTCTAGCAGTTACATATCTTTGTTTATACCATTTTTCATCTATGGGAGTAATAATCACTTTCTTAGAGCCTGACGACGCATGTATCATATTCCCATCCCCTACATATATGCCTACATGGCCTATATTCCTTCCTCCAGTTCTAAAAAATACCAAGTCCCCTGGTATTAAATCAGATTTTTTAACTTCTACACCATTTTTTACCTGATCTTTAGAACTTCTATTTAACTTGATACCTGCTCCCTTCAAATATGTAGAATAAGTCAATCCAGAACAATCATATCCCCTTTTACCTATATCTCCTGAAACATAAGGTTTGCCTATAGTCTTATGAGCCTGATGTATAACTGAACTTAATTTTGATGTCCTTCTTGATATGCCAGAACGAGATGTGGTATGTCTTCCATTTCTTAAACTAATGTCACCTTTATTTACACTAAACTCATTACCCTCTTCATCAACAATAATAAACTGTCCATTCTTAAAATCCTTAACTAATACTGGTTCTCCTTTAAGCAATACATAATGCCTATCTTTTGCTCCTTTTAAAACCTTATTGTTCTTTGCTATTCCCACTGTAATAATTTTCTCCCTTTCTCCTTCCTCTAAATCAGCTAGTAAAATATACCCTTCAATATTATCTGCTGTAGAAAAAAGTCCATATTCACCAGAGAGCTTTTTTAATTTAACTTTTTCACCAATATCAAGTAGTTTTATAATTTTTCCATCTATTTCGTCAATAATTGGAGTATTTTTTTTCTTTACCTTATAGGAATTTGAATTTTTTCCTTTTATCAATACTACATCCTTTGGAACTTCGTATTTCTTTAAATCCTTTTCCACAAAAAAGTCTCTTTCATTTTCCCTTAAAATAGTCACCTTTTCTCCTTCTTTAAAATCTACTTGAGATCCATCATCTCCTTTAGCTGCAAAGTTAGATATGAATATTCCCAAATCATTAAAGCTTAGAAAAGCAATAGCTGTGATTATTAATAAGGTTTTAAAAGAGGACTTTCTTTTATTAAACAAGATAAACACTCCTTTTATGTTTTTAAAAGTACTTGTTATTATTATAGTATATTTTTATTTTAGTATCAATTAAAAGTTACAAAATTATTACAAATAAATAGGCTATGCATTATTTGCATAGCCTATTTATTACTCTACAGTAATGGCTTCTGTTGGACAAGAATCTGCTGCTTCTTTAGCTGAATCAATGACATCTTCGCCTAATTCCTCATCTATAGCTACCGCTAGACCATCATCATCCATACTAAAAACCTCAGGACAAATGCTAGTACATAGTCCACATCCTATACAAGCATCTTTATCAACTACTGCTTTCATATTCAGACCTCCTGTAGTTAGTTTTGTTTAATATAAGTATACCCAGCATATGATTTTTAAAATATTTTTATTTATACTTGATTATTTTATTCATCGTTTACTTCAGGCTCCACATGAACCATACAATGTTTTACATCTTCAATATTTTTTTCAATTAAATCATGCACTTTTTCTGCAATATCATGACCTTCTGTTACTGTAATGTCCCCTTTGACTAATATATCTATATCTACATATATCTTATTTCCAAATATCCTGGTTTTTAAATCTTTTATCCCTTTTACATCTTCAATTGAATAAGTTAGTTCTTCTATTTTCGAAATGGTTTCATTATCTGCAGCCTCATCTACCAGTCCCCTAACAGATTTAACATACAGATCTATACCAACTTTAATAATAAAAACACTTACTATTATAGCAGCAATAGGATCTAATATCTTTAAACCCAGCCGTGCTCCTAAAATGCCTACAAAAGTACCTACCGAAGACAAAGCATCAGATCTATGATGCCAAGCATCTGCCTCCATAGACAAACTTTTTATCTTTCTGCCCACCTTTATGGTATACCTATACATTACTTCCTTAGTTACAATAGATATTATTGCTGCTATTAAGGCAATACGGCCAGGGACTTGAATATTACCGCTTCTCAATACTTTTATACCTTCATAACCTATATATAATCCTGTAATTCCCAATAATATACTTAATAACTTTGCAAACACAGGTTCATACTTTTCATGACCATAGGGATGCTTTTCATCAGCTTCCTTTGAAGATATCTTTAGTCCCATTAAAACAACAAAGGTTGTCAGTACATCAGATAATGTGTGAACACCATCTGCTAACATAGCACTACTTTTACCTATTATTCCAGCAGCAATTTTTATTGCAGACAATATTACATTAGCTAATATAGTAATCCAAGATGCTTTTACCCCTAATCTATACTCTTCCATTATTTCCCCTCCATAAATATATTATATGCCAAAATTAATTTGTTATTTTTATATTAATTGATAATAAATATGACCTCTATTATATACCCATTTAATCAAAATATCCACTATTTTCTCTAAATAGAAATTACTATCAATTGATAATAACTATATATAAAAAAACCAAGGTTTCCCTTGGCCAATTAATATTAAAATCATTCAATAATAGTACCACATAATCCACAAAGAGCATCTTTAGCTTTATCTATTGATGTTATAATGGCTTTTCGTCCTGGTTTTGATTCCACAAATTTAGTAGCTGCCAACACCTTAGGTAACATACTTCCAGGTGCAAAATGTCCTCCTTTTATATATTGTTTCATATCTGAAGTTTCAACATAATGTAGTCCACGCCTATTTGCCTTTACATAATCTAAATAGACTTTATCTACTGCAGTTAATATAAGAAAAATATCAGCAGCAACATCTTCTGCTAATTTCTCCGAAGCTAAATCCTTATCTATTACCGCCTCTACACCTTTAAGTCCATCTTTTTCTTCAATTACAGGTATTCCACCGCCCCCAACAGTTATCACTATATTGTTATTGTTTATTAAAGTTTTTATTGTTTCAATCTCAACTATCCTCTTAGGTTCTGGTGAAGCCACTACCCGCCTATACCCTCTCCCTGAATCCTCTATCATCTTATATCCTTTTTCTTCTATTAATTTATTTGCTTCATCCTTCGAATAAAAGGGACCAATTGGTTTAGTTGGTTTATTAAACCCTGGATCTTCTTTGTCTACAACTACTTGAGTTATTACTGTAGCTACTGGTTTATCTATCCCCCTTTTCTTAAGTTCATCTCCTAAAGCCTGCTGTATATGATATCCAATCATTCCTTGACTCATAGCCCCACATACATCAAAAGGCATAGCTGGAGTGATTTCCTTTGCTACCTCATTTTGTATGATTATCCTTCCTATTTGTGGACCATTGCCATGGGTGATGACAACATCATACCCCGCCGCTATTACATCTACCAAACACTTCATAGTATTTTTTATTATTTTTAATTGAGATTCTGCGGTAGAATCACTATCCTTATCTTCTAAAGCATTTCCTCCTAGAGCAATAATTATTTTCAATAATATCCCTCCAAATAGATAAATTGTATATTCTGTTAATTATCATATCTATTTATAATTAGCCATAAAAATCCTACCATTTCAATTTTAACCCTTTTAACAGCCTTTTATTTCCTATATACTATCTGTCCATTAAAAATAGTCATCTCTACTTTTATATCCTTTATTTCATCATGGGGGATTTTATATATATTTTTGGATAACACTACCATATCCGCCAATTTACCCTCTTCTATAGTGCCTTTTATATCTTCTTCGAAGGAAGTATATGCACCTCCAACAGTATAGCCATATACCGCTTCTTGTACAGTTAACCTTTGCTCTGGCATCCAACCATCAATAGGTTCTCCTTTCAAATCTTTTCTGGTAACAGCTTCGTATATACCCTTCATCACATTTAAATCTTCCACAGGACAATCGGAACCACAAGCTATATTAACTTTGTTATCTATTAAGGTTTTCCAATTATAGCTAGTCTTTATAAGCTCAGAACCTACTCTAGATTCAGCTATTTTCCAATCATAATCTAAAAATATAGGCTGAATATAAGCTATTACATTTAATTCTTTAAATTTATTTAACAAATATTTATCAGTAATTTGGCAGTGTACTATTCCACAACGGTGATCTTTTTTTGGATTTTTATCTAACGCTTTTTCTATAGATTCAAAAGCCATATACATAGCCTTATCCCCTATAGCATGAATGGCAACTTGCATACCCTTACTATGAGCTATATCTACTAGATTATCTAGCTCTTCTTGGTTAAACACTGGTATTCCATATGTATGGGGAGCATCTTTATAGGGTCTTGTTAAGGCAGCTGTTCTTGCACCTAAAGAACCATCTGCTATTAACTTTAGTGGACCTATTTTAAAAAATTCATCTCCATATCCTGTATTATACCCTTTGCCTAAAAATCTTTCTAATTTATTTGGTTCTTGAAACAAACATTGTTCATATACCCTAAGGGTTAATTTACCTTCTTTTTTTAATTCTTCATAAGCTTTAATAATCTTTTCATAATTATCATAGGATATTACTCCAAAATCATCAGTTTGTACCGAAGTAATTCCATTGACATTGGCCTTTTTTATAGCTACAAGTAACATATCCTTTAGCTCTTTAACAGAAGGTTCTGGTATTATATTATTTATTAATTCGATAGCATTTTCTCTAAATATTCCTAAAGGTTCACCATTTTTATCTATATCAAATTCTCCTCCTATTGACTGTTTAGTATCTTTGGTTATATTAGCTAGTTCCAATGCTTTACTGTTGGTAATAGCTATATGACCACAGGCTCTAGTTAAAATAATTGGATGTTCTGTAGATATTTTATCTAAATCATATCTATTTGGGAACCGATTATTTCCTTGAAAATAATCATTATTCCAACCTCTCCCTTTAATCCATTGACCCTTTTCAATATTCTTTTCCCCTAGTATATCCTTTACCTTTTGGATTATTTCTTCTATAGATTTTACCCCAGTCAAATCAATGTTTTTAAGGAAGTTTCCATAATTCAATAAATGCATATGACTATCGTTGAACCCTGGTAATACCAGTTTCCCTCCTAAATCTATAACCTCTGTCTCCTCATTTTTAAAATCCAACATTTCAGCTGTAGTACCAACTTTAACAATATTACCATCCTTAATAGCTACAGCTTCAACAAAGGAATCCTTTTTGTCCTGAGTTGCTATTATTCCATTTATTAAAATCAAATCCATTAAAACCCTCCCTTCTAATTAAACAACTGAATATATTATACTACAACTTTATGCTGAAAATTAAAGCTTTTTGTAAATTGTTTAAAAGGAAATAATACCTAATTAAAAAACTGTGCTCTACTAAAAAAGTTAGCACAGTTTTTATCTAATTTATATATTATTCCTAATTCCATCTTAAGTGTTCATCTAATGTGGAAAAAGGTTCATCTAGCATTAAAATCTCAGGCTCAATTACTAACATCCTTGCTAAAACTACCCTTTGCTGTTCTCCTCCTGACAATTGATGTGGCAATATGAAATAATTGATAACCTAAACAATCCTAACCTTTATATCATAATAATCTATATTTTTCTTTAAGTTTAAAAAATACTGTTCATTCTCCTTTAGGTAATATCCTCTCTATGAATAACCATTTGAACATATCTATCTTTTACAGTTAATAAAGTGCTAGCTACAAATCCAAAATTTGGATTGTCGAATAAGGCTTCTTGAACACCTGACATTATTCTAAATCTAGAATGTTTGCATACTTCTCCTAATTCTCTTAAAAAACCTAAGTCAAATCTTAACTCCATAGTATTTCTTCGCTTAAGATAATCTAATAATTCATCTATTACTATTAAATAGCCCTTATCTGG
>JAAYFV010000204.1 GCA_012728075.1 Tissierellia bacterium | reverse complement strand
CTAAAATATTAAATTTAAAACAGGCATTAGTATATTATCTTGACCATCAGAAGGAAATAATAATAAGAAGAACTCAATTCGATTTAAATAAAGCAGAAGATAGGGCTCATATAGTAGAAGGATTAAGGATAGCCTTAGATAATATAGACGAAATAATTAATATTATTAGGGGTTCTAAAGAAGAATCCATAGCAAAAGAAAAGCTAATGAAAAACTTTGGACTTTCTGAAAGGCAAGCACAAGCTATATTAGATATGAGGCTTAGAAGACTAACAGGACTAGAAAGGGAAAAATTAGAAGAAGAATACGAATCTTTAATAAAAGAGATAAATAGGCTTAAAGAAATATTGTCTAACGAAAGATTAATATATCAAGTAATTAAAGATGAGCTACTAGAAATAAAAGAAAAACATGGAGATAGAAGAAGAACTAGAATAATGCCTTCTGCTGATGAAATAGATATTGAAGATATGATCGAAGAAGAAGATGTAATAATCACTTTGACACATTTTGGATATATAAAGAGAGTGCCAGAGGATATGTATAAAACTCAAAGAAGAGGAGGTAAAGGAATAACAGGTCTCACTACAAGAGAAGAGGATTTTGTTGAAGATCTATTTATAACTTCAACTCATGATACCATACTGTTTTTTACAAATAAAGGTAAAGTATACTCTCTTAAAGCTTATGAAATACCAGAAGGGAAACGTCAGGCTAGAGGAACGGCTATTATAAATTTATTAAACTTAACAGGAGATGAAAAGGTATCTGCAGTTATACCAATAGAAAAATATGATCCAGAAAGTAATTTAGTTTTAATTACCAAAAAAGGTATTATCAAAAAAACTAAATTAGAAAGATTTAAAAATATTAGAAAAAATGGTATTATTGCTATAAGTTTGAGAGAAGATGACGAATTAATAGGCGTTAGGAAAACTAATGGTAAAAGGGAATTGATAGTAGTTACATCTAATGGAATGTCTATAAGATTTAGTGAAGAAGATGTAAGAGAAATGGGCAGAAATGCCATGGGGGTTAAAGCTATTACTTTAAAGGATGATGATGAAGTAGTAGCTATGGATTTAATAGAAGAAGGTAAATACCTGCTAGTAGTTTCAGAACGTGGATATGGAAAAAGAACTTCATTAGAGGATTATAGATTGCAAAATAGAGGCGGTGTTGGATTAAAGACATACAATATAAAAAAGAAAACTGGCAAATTAGTATCAGCTAAAGTAATAGATGAAAATGACGATATAATTATGATTTCTATGGCAGGTATTATAATTCGATTAAAAGTAAAAGATATATCTGTAATGGGAAGAAATACTCAAGGGGTAACTCTAATGAAACTTAGAGATGAAAATGATAAAGTAATGGCAGTAGCAAAATATGTAGAAGAATAGAAATGTCTCTTAAATATTTAAGAGACATTTCTATTAAAAAGTTAAATCCTACTAAATCACTTTACATTATTTTTAATTTATTATAAAATAAAGTAAAATATAAGCGAAAACAAGGGGGGTAAATATGTCTTTGGATATAAATATTAAATTTAATGAAGATGATAATATCTGGGTAGTCTATCCTAAAGGAGAAATAGATATATATACATCTCCAGAATTAAAAGAAGTGTTAACCGAAGCTCTTAACGAAAATAACGGAGATATACTCATAGAT
>JAAYFV010000203.1 GCA_012728075.1 Tissierellia bacterium | reverse complement strand
CTCCTAGCTTTTCTACTTCCACAAATATACAAAAATCTTCAGGATACATTTCCTCTTTTTGTGGCAAAAATACTATATCACTTCCCTTTTCTTCACATTTTTTTAAATCCCTTTTTTCATCTCTAGGGTATTTGTCAAAATCCTCATTAGGAGCAAATTGTGTGGTATTTACAAATATACTTGTTATAACTAAGTTGTTCTCCAATTTAGCTCTCTTTATAAGGCTTATATGACCTTCATGAAGATAACCCATTGTAGGGACAAATCCTATGGATAGATTTTCTTTTTTAGCTTTTTTTATTTCGTCTTTCATTTTTTTTATAGAATCGATTACTTGCATATTGTCCACCTCTTATTTATTCAAATTATCCAATATTTGTTCATCTATTTTAAAGCTGTGTTTTTCTTCTGGAAAAGCACCTGTTTTTATATCCTTTATATAATTATTAATTGCTTCATTTATATCTTCTTTTAAATTTTTATATTGTTTTACGAATTTAGGTGTAAAATCTGAATACATCCCTAACATATCATTTATAACCAATATTTGACCATCACAGTATTTTCCAGCACCAATTCCAATTGTAGGAATTGATACACTTTCTGTAATTATTTTTGAAATTTTTTCAGGTATACATTCTAAAACTATTGCAAAAACTCCTGCTTCTTCCAAACATTTAGCATCATCTATTAAGTTTTGAATTTGCTCTATGGTTTTCCCTTGAACCTTAAATCCACCAAACATATTTATAGATTGAGGTGTCAAACCAATATGCCCCATTACAGGTATTTGTGCTTTAACTATTCCTTCT
Source organism: Tissierellia bacterium (assembly GCA_012728075.1). Classification (GTDB taxonomy): domain Bacteria; phylum Bacillota; class Clostridia; order Tissierellales; family Tepidimicrobiaceae; genus Keratinibaculum. Next base: position 2,020 of record JAAYFV010000203.1, on the reverse strand, counting down.
ACTTTATCTATTACATCACGTCCTCCTTCTAATTTAACAGCATGGGCATCCCCTTCCTTTATAAGCCTTCCAGCATTCTTAATACTTTCTTCTATACTTATGTGATAGGATAAAAAAGGCATATCTGCAACAACTAAAGCATTGTTTGCTCCTCTGCTTACTGCTTTTGTATGATGAATCATATCATCTATAGTTACAGCAAGGGTGTTTTCATACCCAAGAGTTACCATCCCTAAAGAATCTCCAACTAATATGCCATCTATTCCTCCTTCATCAACTAATTTTGCCATGGAGTAATCATATGCAGTTACCATAGATAATTTTTTATTATTAATTTTAGCCTCCTTAAAAGTGGCTACAGTTTTTTTCATTATGATCACCTCGTAATATTTTATTTAACTCATTTATAGTATCTTCCGATAAATTAGATTTATCTTTAGCTATATCTAAAGCTATATTTCCCAATTTTCTATAAATGTCATTATATTTATCTAAATAACTTAAATGCTCTCTAATAGTATTAATATCCCCTCGTATTATTGGACCTGTTAATGCATTATCTATTCCCATTTCCTTAATATTATTTAATGTACTTTCCATTAAAGGATATATACCTTTTATACATTGACTTTTATTTAGTCCACAATCTACAAGGAGATTTTCTGTAATTTTAGCCAAAGAAACTAAATAATTAGAAATAAACACTGCTGAAGCATGATAAACAGGTTTCTTTTCTTTGTCAATTATAAAATAGTCTATATTGGCTTTTTCAAGAAAATTCTTTATTTTTTCAATATTTTCACCTTCAACTGAAAAAATAACATCCTTTAGATCCGATGAATTTTTGTCTGCAAAAGAATACAATGGATGAAGGGAATAGCAATTTGCTCCCTTGTCTTTATAACCCTTAAATACATCAGAGGATAAGCATCCACTCATATGGAATATAAATTTGTCTTTTAAATCATATTTAAGTATTTTTTTCCATATATTGCTTATCTCATCATCAGGTGTAGTTATAAAAATATAGTTGGATTGGTTCACTAACTCCTCTAAATTAAGAGGTGAACTTTTAGTTAGAACTGCAGCATAAGAAGCTGACGATTTGCTCAGGCTATAATAGCCAACAACAGGCAAATCTTGCTGTTTGAGGTAGTGTCCGAAGGAACAGCCAACCTTTCCGGCACCTATAAATCCTATATTCATTTTTTTCACTCCTTATAATATAGTCTCATTCCCAAAGGATATGAGCTGTATAAATAATAACATAAAAAAGTAAAAAGAAGCAATAGAAAATACGCAAAATAAGCCTAAAGGAGTAGAAAAAATATTGTAGTCACATTTTTTAGTAATATTCTTTTATTTTGTTAATCTTTTTGCATTTTGCGGAAACTCAAATATGTGCTTTGCATAAGAATTATGTGTTGTTGTTATCTCGATACATATTTTTCCAGATCATTTAAGATTGCAATATCTACACTTCCTCTTATTCTAACCCCATCATATTCATATTTAATCTCGTCAATATCTGAATTCTGATGTATTTTATCTAATGATCGTGCATCATCATAGGGAATAAAAAGTTCTGCATGATGACGGTTAGAAGGCAAGTATTTACTTATAGCATTTAAAAGTTTATCTAGATTTATACCTTTTAATGCGGAAATTTCAATTGTATTATCTTGATTATAACTTCTTATGAAACGGTTTTCATTGTTCCTTTTATCTATTTTATTAATAGCCAGAATCACAGGCTTTTCACCTATCCCTATATCTGATAGCACCGAATTTACAGTTATTATCTCCTCTTCTAGTATTGAACTTGAGCCGTCAGCTACATGTATAAGCATATCTGCTTCTCTTACTTCCTCGAGAGTAGCCTTAAAAGCTTCTACAAGATGATGTGGTAATTTCCTTATAAACCCGACTGTATCAGATAAAAGCACCCTTCTACCATCAGGCAAATCAAGCCCTCGAGTGGTAGTATCTAATGTTTCGAAAAGACGATCCCCTGTAGCTG
>JAAYFV010000202.1 GCA_012728075.1 Tissierellia bacterium | reverse complement strand
TAGGGGAATCCTATAAAAGTGAAGAATTGAAAACTGATAATTTTGATAACTATTCTGGCGATACTGGTGGAGCACCCAATGATATTGTGCAAGATAAAACTATTGATAGTCATGAGATACCATCAAAGGGTATATCTATGAATGATAAACAAATAAGTAGTATTGAAAAAGAGCCTGTAGTTATTAAAAAACCAGAATTTAAAACCTTTGACACTACTACAGATGTTGGTTATAATGAATCTATTGATTTGGTTAGTGACATACCCGTTGAAATTACTGCCGAGCTAGGAAGGACAACTAAAAAAATTGGTGAAATTTTAGAATATGGACCTGGAACTGTAATAGAATTGGACAAGTTAGTTGGAGAGCCTTTAAATATCTATGCAAATGGAAAATATATTGCAAAAGGTGAGGTTGTAGTGATTGATGATAACTTTGGTATTAGAATAACTGATATTGACAATTCCTATGGTAAGTAATAGGTAATTATATTTTAAGGGAGGAATTAATATGTCAAAAGGAATATTAATAGTGGATGATGCTTCTTTTATGCGAATGATGATAAAAGATATTCTAACGAAAAATGGATTTGAGGTAGTGGGAGAGGCAGAAAATGGAGCAAAAGCTATAGAAAAGTTCAAAGAATTAAATCCAGAATTGGTCATTATGGATATTACAATGCCAGAGATGGATGGTATTCAAGCAGTAAAAGAAATAAAAAATATAGATAAAGATGCAAAAATAGTAATGTGTTCTGCAATGGGCCAACAGGCTATGGTTATAGAAGCTATACAAGCAGGGGCCAAAGATTTTATAGTTAAGCCCTTCCAAGCAGATAGAGTTATAGAAGCGGTAAAAAAGGTCTTGAGCTAAGAATGAATAGGGAAAGACTAATAGGTAAGATATTTATAATTATATCTATTATAATGCTGTTGGTATGTAATATAGTATATGCTGAAGATGTGGACTATAATATAGGCAAATCTATATTTAAGATGCTATTTTCTACTATAGCATTCATATTGGTTATTATATTAGCAATTTATGGCACTAGATTTATAGCAAAAAATTCAAAAAAATTTGTAAATAGCAAATACATGAGAATTGTAGATATACTTAATTTAGACGTTAATACGAAGATAGCAATGGTGGAGATAAATAATTATCTATATGTATTTGCTATTAACAACAACACCATTATAATGATAGATAAGTTTCCAAAGGAAAATTTGATAATAAAAGCTGATGGAGATTTTGATGAACAATTAAAAAAATATAAACAAAAATATGCCTATGATAATGAATTTTTAGATAAACTTAAGCAAAAATTTAGCAAACCATTTAAGAAAGTTAATAATTCAATTGATAAGGAAGACAGAAATGATGAAAAAAAGCATTAAAATTCTTTTAATTGTAATTATATTAATAAATTTAACTACTGGAATTGCATATGCCCAACCAGAAGCATCCTTGTTTGGGAAAAGTATAAAAATAGAAGATAGCAAAGATCCACAAGATTATGTATTTTCGCTCCAACTATTATTTGTATTAACTGTACTTACTTTAGCTCCTTCTATATTGATTATGATGACGAGTTTTACTCGTATTATAATTGTGTTATCCTTTATTAGAAATGCACTAGGTCTTCAACAAACACCTCCTAATCAAGTAATAATAGGTTTAGCCTTATTTTTAACTTTCTTTATAATGGCCCCAGTTGCAACTCATATAAACGAAGAAGCTATTCAGCCTTTTCTTAAAGAGGAAATAAATCAAGAAGTAGCTTTTGAGAGAGCAATGGAGCCAGTTCGAAAATTTATGTTTAGGCAAACTAGAGATAAGGATTTAGGTCTATTTTTAAATATGAAAAATATGGAGGGAGTAACAAATTTAGATGATATACCTAATCATGTTTTAATTCCAGCATTTATTATAAGCGAACTAAAGACCGCATTTCAAATTGGGTTTGTAATCTATATTCCTTTTTTAGTTATAGACATGGTTGTATCCAGTACTCTTATGTCAATGGGTATGATGATGTTGCCACCTGTAATAATATCATTGCCTTTTAAGATATTATTGTTTGTTTTAGTAGATGGTTGGAATTTAATAGTTAAGTCTTTAGTTTTAGGCTTTAGATAGAGGTGATGAAATGGATCATGGTGATGTTTTGAAATTGGCTCAAGAAGCTGTTAGGACAATATTAGCAATATCTGCTCCTATGCTAGTAGTCAGTTTAGTTGTAGGACTGATTGTGAGTATAATACAAGCAGTAACTCAAATTCAAGAGGCAACATTAGCTTTTGTACCTAAAATTGTTGCTGTTTTATTATCTTTAATCATATTTGGGCCTTGGATTTTAAAGGTGGTTACACAATTTACAACAGATTTATTAAACAATATAAATCTTTACATACAATGATAGGTGTTTGATATTATGAATACATTTGAGCTACTATTTAACAAATACGAGCTATTTTTATTAGTACTAATTAGAACATCTGGGATATTTTTAATATCACCTTTTTTTAGTTCCCAGAATGTTCCTAATACAATGAAGGTTGGATTTTCACTTATATTATCAGGTTTAATAACTGTAACATTAGATATAGATATGGATTATACTAGGATTACTTTTGTTGCACTTATTATGAAAGAATTAATGGTCGGTTTCATCATTGGCTTTATTAGCTATGCGTTTTTTACAACTTTTTATGTGATGGGCCAAATTATAGATATGAAAATAGGCTTTGGGATGATAAATGTAGTAGATCCTCAACATAGAGTACAAGTCCCCTTGATGGGAAATTTTTATTATATTTTGGGATTTTTACTTCTACTATCTTTCAATGGACATTATATGATTATAAATGCCCTTGTGGATAGCTATAAATTCATACCTATTGGCAAATTTGTCATTAAAGAAGAATCTGCATTTATGATGGTAGATGTGTTAGCTAAGTCTTTTGAAATTGGGTTTAAATTGAGTGCACCTATTATAATCATAATATTTCTGACGGATTTATTATTAGGTATTTTGTCGCGTACTATACCCCAGATGAATGTATTTGTAGTTGGTATGCCGCTGAAAATATTGATTGGATTGATTATCATTAGTGTTTCAATACCAATCTTTTATTCAATGGCTACAGGGGTATTTAATCAGACAGTGGAGATGATTTATTATTTTTTTAAGAATCTTTAGAAAGATGATAATATGAAAATAAAAATTGATTTACAGTTATTTGCTGAAGGAGAAAAAACTGAAAAGGCTACGCCAAAAAAAAGAAGAGATGCTAGAGAAGAAGGACAAGTTTTTCAAAGTAGAGAAGTAACAGCTGCTTTTATACTACTTTCTACTTTTGTTCTTTTAAGAATATATGGAAAATATGGATTTAATAGTTTTATAAAATATATGACAAAAATTTATAATTCTATTGAAAATATAGACCAAATATTCATAGAAAACAATCTTATGATTAGCTTTACAAAGACTATAGGCGTTTTCTTTGTTTTAACTGCACCTATTTTATTTACAGCTTTCATAGTAGCATTAGCCATTAATTATTTACAAGTAGGTTTTTTGTTTACTACGAAACCTTTAAAGATAGACTTCAATAGAATTAATCCTATTGAAGGTTTTAAAAGATTATTTTCAAAAAGGGCGTTAATGGAACTATTGAAATCTATTTTAAAGATAATTCTAATAGGGTATGTGGCTTATTCCTTTATCAAAAAAAACATAAATCAGATTATTGCTTTGCCAGGCTTAGAATCTACTATTATATTAAAAAATATTGCAGATATATCTTTTGATTTTGGTATTAGGATTATAGTAGCGTTAGTCTTTTTAGCTTTTTTGGACTATTTGTTCCAATGGAGAGAATATGAAAAAAACCTCATGATGACTAAACAGGAAGTAAAAGAGGAATATAAGCAAACGGAAGGGGATCCCTTGATTAAGTCTAGAATAAGGGAAAAACAACGCAGGATTGCAATGTCAAGGATGATTCAGGATGTTCCGAAAGCAGATGTTATAATCACAAACCCTACTCATATAGCAGTTGCCATAAAGTATGATAGGGAGATGTATCATGCACCATATATTTTAGCTAAAGGTGTGGATTTAATCGCTGAAAATATTAAAAAAGTTGGAGAAGAACATTCTATACCAGTAGTTGAAAATAAGCCTTTAGCAAGAGTGTTATATGATTCAGTAGAAATAGGTGATGTAATTCCAGAAGAATTATATGAGGCTGTTGCTGAGGTTTTGGCTTATGTATACAGTTTAAAAGATGATTATTAGGGGGAAAAAAGATGAAATTCGGTGATATAGTTGTAGCCTTAGGGGTTATTGCAATAATTATAATAATCATTATACCAATTCCAAAAGTTCTATTGAGCATTTTATTGAGTTTAAATATAGCATTATCATTACTTATTCTTTTAATTTCCATGTATTCAAAGGATGTGCTTGAAATATCTATTTTCCCATCTCTGTTATTAATTGCAACTTTATTTAGACTTTCCCTTAACATATCTACTACTAGGGGAATTTTAATAGATGGAGATGCAGGAAAGGTTGTAGAAACTTTTGGTAAATTTGTAATTCAAAACAATCTTATTGTTGGATTTATAATTTTTATCATAATAATGATAGTCCAGTTTGTAGTAATAACAAAAGGTGCTGAAAGGGTAGCTGAAGTTTCAGCAAGATTTACTCTTGATGCTATGCCTGGGAAACAGATGGCTATAGATGCAGATTTAAACTCTGGTTTAATAACGGAAGAAGAAGCTCTAAAAAGAAGAAAAGATGTGCAAAGATATGCAGATTTTTACGGTGCTATGGATGGAGCTACTAAATTTGTTAAAGGAGATGCTATTGCTGGAATAATCATTACTATAATAAATATGGTTGCCGGTCTTATATTAGGGGTTATAAATGGAATGGAAATTAATGAAGCGATTCAAAGATATACACTTTTAACTGTTGGTGATGGATTAGTTAGTCAAATACCTGCACTTTTGATTTCTACAGCTACAGGGCTGGTAGTAACTAGAGCTGCTTCAGAAGCTAATCTTGGAAGGGATTTAATAGAGCAATTGTTTGGCAATAATCCCAAATTATTGTATATAATAGCTGGATTAATGATATTTTTAGGGGTAGTTACACCTTTACCTACGGTTACCTATGTAATTCTAGGATTGTTATTTGCCTTTTTAGGTTACTCCAC
>JAAYFV010000201.1 GCA_012728075.1 Tissierellia bacterium | reverse complement strand
TTCGGCCAGTTATGGCACCAGAGCCTGTTTTTTCACCGCTATAAAATACGCCTTCTTCTACATAGCCAATATCGTTGTTTACAGACCATTCCACATCTTCTGGATATATCTTGGCTTTAAATCCATTCCTATCTATGCCTGATAGACTACCAATATTCCTTTGGCTATTGGTGGTTATGTTGAACTTATCCAACTCAGGAGTGAAGGATTTTACTTCATCTAATATTTTTACATCTATACTAGCTGTTAGACCGTTATAATTAGCTGTAACAGTGGCCTTTCCTTTGGAATTGGCTTTAAGAACATTACCTTCCATTTCTCCTTCAATACCTTCAAAGCTATATTCAACATTAGATTGATCTACTTCAATTGGATTATGGTATTGATCATATCCTTTTATGGAAAATCTTCTAGAGGTGTTCAAGAACATATTGGTATCATCAGTAACTACTTTTATATAGTTAAGTTCTCCCTTAGGTGAATTGGAGAATACTCCTACACCATTAGGTACTCGACGTTGCCCCCCATCTGACGGTACATTGACCACTTTGGCTACTTGTTCTTCTATAGGTTTTACCGCCATTGTAGTGGAACCCCCTCCATCAAGATTGATAGCATTATATGCGCCTAAATCTTTTAAAATTTGGGCAAATACCTCTTGGCTAACTCCTTTATAGGAGATGTGCCTACCATCTATAGTAGCGATGATAAGTTCTTTTCCATCCTCTGTAATACCTATGCCTGTCCTAGGATGATCCCCTTTTATATTTATATTGGAATTGGTAGGTACACCATTTTTAAGGATTATACTACCTCCTCCAATAGCAAATTTAATATTTTCAAGATTTGGTGTAGTCCCTATATTTAGTTTGACTTCGTCTCCTACATTGAAATTTTCAAGTAAAGGTTCTTTCCTATCTCCACTTACTGTGATTATGTATCCATCTTTTGGTATATCAATAGGAGGCTGACCAATTCTTATCTCTTGGATTATATTGTCTACTACTACTAATTCTACAGTGTCCTTATTATATTTGTTTCCAAAGGATTTATATCCCCAATGTTTGTTTAATAATGTGACCATCTTCATATCTGCAGCTTTGTTGATTAAGCTTATAGGTACGCTCTTTCCCGTATTTATATTGGTAATATTCATCCTTCTATCGAAGAAAGTAATATCTGCTTTATTATTGCTATCTATATAAAATGTGGGCAAAGCATAAGCTCTTTCAATAGGGGAAGATATTACTTCTCCATCTTGAATAAATGTTCCCATAGGATGGGGCATAGGACTAAAATTGAAAAAATCCCCATTAACTCCTGCTACTGCTTTTTGTTGATTAACCATATCAGTAACAGTAGTGGTATTGGACAGTCCTTTGTTATTCATAAGGCCTTTTATTTCTGCATATTCATCTGTTAAATCTACTCTAACTACATTTATGTTCCACCATCCTTTGGAAGTAAACTTCTTTATATTTTCATACTTGATTCCTGATCCTAGGTATTGGGAATCTACCGTTTCATGAATTACATAGGGCATGTTAACTGATTTAGCAGCAAGGGATGGAGCAGCCCAGGAAACGATGGTACATAAAATCAATAGAAATGCTAATTGCTTTTTAAAATGTCTTTTCATAATCATCACCTCTTTTAAATTAAAACCATAAACTGAATTCTTCTCCATTTTTAATGGCTGTTAGGATTCTATCCCTAGCCCCAGGAATTTTCTTGTAGATGTCTGTAAGTAGTTCGTGAACTTCCTCCCTTTTAGTTTTTTTATCCACATAGCATGGGTTTTTTACTATGGGGATATTAAATTTGTCTACAGCTTTTTCTATTTCCCTTTCATCTAAATATAAAAAAGGTCTAATAACGTATATTTTTTTTCTAGTTAGATAAGATTTAGGAGGGAGGGTTTTGAATCTTCCTTCATATAACATGCTCAAAAAAAGGGTTTCAATAGCATCATCAGCGTGATGACCCAAGGCAAGCTTATTAAAACCCTTCTCCTTTAAAGCATTATGAAGGGCACCTCTTCGCATATTAGCACATAGAGAACAGGGGATTTTTTCTTGGCGAATATCAAAAACTATATCTTTAATATTGGTATATTTTACATTGAAGGGAATATCTATACTTTTACAATAGTTTTTAATGGTATTTACATCAAAACCATCAAAGCCTAAATCTATAGTAAAAGCTTCTAATTCAAACTTTTCTGGACTAAAACTTTGATATAATTTTAGAGCATATAATAGGACTAGGCTATCTTTGCCTCCAGAAACTCCAACCCCTATTCTATCTCCATCTTTAATCATATTAAAATCCTGAATACATCGCCTAGTAAGGCCTAATATCTTCTTCACTATATTCACCTTTCTACAAGAAAATCCCCAATAATATATGGGATTATAATATAATTATACAATTTGAATATATCAATATGATTACAATAGTATTACAATCCATTGACAAATACTTTGAACAAAAAAAGAAGGATTGAAATTTCAATCCTTCTTTTTAGTATGGTCGGGGTGGAGGGATTTGAACCCCCGGCCCCATGGTCCCAAACCACGTGCGCTACCAAACTGCGCTACACCCCGTAACCGATGACTATTATAGTATAGGGGATATTTGATATAAATGCAAGATATGAAAATAGGGCAAAAAAGGGTACAATAGCTTAAATATAACCAATATTCCTAAAAAAACAACTAAATCGTAATTTTTCGCCATATAACTATATGGGACAGCAAGTACACATCTTCCTGTTCCAAAACTATAATTTATCAAAATCAATAGAGGACTTTGGACATAAAGTAAAGAATATAATATAATTTAAGAAAGTAGAAAAGGAGCTGGGTTTATGTGGGAATTATTAGAAGAAATAAAAAGAGAAATATTAGTGATTACTGTAGCAGCTATGCCTTTATCTGAACTTCGAGGGGCTATTCCTTTAGGGATATCTTTAGGATTAAGCCCTATTCATAGTACTGTAATTAGTATATTGGGTAATATGATGATAGTACCTATACTACTTAAAATATTAAATCCAGTTATGAATTATCTAGAGAATACTACTCTGTTTTCTAAATTTATCAGTTGGGTCAAGAGTAGAACTATGAAGAAAACTAGAAAAACCATTAAAAAATATAGCTTAGTAGGCCTTTTTATATTAGTAGCTATTCCTATACCTACTACTGGTGCATGGACAGGTTGTATAGCTGCTACTTTATTGAAAATAAACTATAAAAATGCTTTATTTGCAATTTTGTCAGGGGTATTTACTGCTGGAATAATAGTCTCAACTATAAGCTATGGAATACTTGGATGATTTTAGGAGAATAGGAGGGAGACTATGTAAAAAAATTAGAAAATTACCTTATAATTTATATTTTGATTTTTTATTGTGAGGTGAGTGTGAAGTGGATATCGAATTAATTGGAGATATTCTTAGCAAATTGAGGCTATATTCTTCTATTATTAAAAGGGAAAATGGGGAAATATTATGGATTGATGAAAAATTAATAGACTTATTAGCTATAGATTTTGCATCTGGAATGAATATTAAATCTATATTAGGTATTAGCATAAAGGATTTGATAAATGATGAAAAATTAAAGGTTGAAATCAATGATAACAAGTATTATTTAAATATATTAGAATTAACAAATAAAGATATAATTATTATTTATCTTAATCCAATAGCTGATTATAATAATTATGAGACAAGATGCTTTTGCTTAGAACAAATTATTGAAAATCTAAATGATGGTATATTATTAAGTGACAAGGAAGGAAAAGTGGTTATCTATAATAAGGCTATGGAAGAATTAGAAAAAAGAAATTCTAAAGATATGATTGGAAAATATATATGGGATGCTTATGGATATAAAGATATTAATAAGTCTGAACATATGCAAGTATTCAATAGTCGCATACCAATAATCGATAAATATAAGGCTCATGCTTATGATAATGGTAAACCCATATACAAGTTGTATAGCACATTTCCAATTGTGAGAGATGGTGAAACTATTGGGGTTTATTCCATAAGCAAAGATGAGACAAAACTTCAATCTTTATTGTCAGAAACGATAGAATTAAAAAGACAACTTAGGGAAAGCCCTAAAGATTTAAAAGATGTTAAGTCAAATGGGACGAAATTTTCTTTTACAGATATAATTGGTTCTAGTGAGGTTATGAAAGAATTAATAAAGGTTGCTCAATCTATATCATGGTTAGACAATAATATTTTAATCATTGGTGAAACAGGCACAGGTAAAGAAGTTTTAGCTCAAAGTATCCACAATTATGGGAAGAGAAAACATAAGCCATTTATAGGAGTGAATTGTTCAGCAATTCCGGAAAATTTGCTTGAAAGTATATTATTTGGAACAACTAAAGGTGCATACACTGGTGCAGTAGACTCTCCTGGATTGTTTGAAGAAGTAGGAGAGGGAACAATTTTTTTAGATGAACTTGATTCTATGCCGATAAATTTACAAGCGAAACTGTTAAGAGCATTACAAGAAAAATCTGTTAGAAGAGTTGGTGGACAAGAGATGTATCAAATTAAGTGTAGAGTTGTTAGTTCAATGGGTCATGATCCATATAAATTGATTGAAGAAGGGAAATTAAGACAGGATTTATTTTATAGGGTAGCAGGATATATTCTTTATTTACCAGATCTTAAAGATAGAGGGAATGATTTGTTTGAATTAGTTGAATATTATATTTCTAAAAACAATATAGCTATGAATAAAAATGTATGTTTTGTTACTGATAAATTAAAGGATATAATGAAAAATTATAGTTGGCCAGGAAATATTAGGGAGTTGGAAAATTTTATTGAGAATATTATGGTAAGAACTGATGCAGATGACATGTATTTGAGAGCAAGTAATATTCCAGATTATATTTTAGACACTATAACTAATGAGGAAACTTACAGTATAAATAAATTAGAGGAATCATTGCCTGAAACTATTGAGAAAATAGAAAGGAAATTAATTGTTGAAGCTTTACATAATAATAAATGGAATGTAACTAAAACTGCAAAGGATTTGGGGATAACAAGACAAAGCTTAAATTATAGAATGAGAAAATTAAATATCAATAGATTTTAAATATTCAAAATATTAATTTAATTGTTTGAAATTCAAGCAATTTGATTCAAAATAAAACAAAGCAAAATCAAACCTTATAGAGAAAAGTGTTTCATATTCAAACAGATTTTTTGTATAATAAAAATAAATATAAAAAAACCTCTTTAAAT